>PEZQ01000005.1:0-7272 GCA_002763265.1 archaeon CG10_big_fil_rev_8_21_14_0_10_43_11
CTTGCTTGCAATCAAAGACGAGCTTAAAGCGCGTGATGTAAAACAGTCTGATATTGTGCTCAAAAAAATTGATGTTTCAAAACTAACAAAAAATGCTAAACAATCATTTATCAAAAACTCGCCCGTATTTGGCACGCGCCTTTTTGGTTTTGCAAACGTGCTCGGTCTTGAAATCCAAAAAGGCAAACGCCTTGGAACCGAGTTTTCGTATTATGCAAAACAGTACGGAAGTGTTTCGGGCATTATTCATTCTGATGAAGATTTTGAGAAATACGGATTGAACAAAAAAGAAATTGCAAAAAAATTGCGCGTTAAAGAAAGCGACGCGTTCGTGCTCGTTGCCGCAAAAGAAGAGCAAGCACGAAAAGCACTTGACGCAGTAATTGAGCGCGCAAAACAATGCATTCCGGGCGTGCCTTTGGAAGTGCGCGCAGCACAGTCTGATGGCACAACGGTGTTTTTGCGCCCTATCCCGGGAAAGGCACGCATGTATCCTGAAACAGACCTTGAGCCGATTACGATTTCAAAAGACGTGCTTGCTAACGTAAAAAAGCACTTGCCAAAAAAGCCGCACGAACTGCAAGCTGACCTTGAGAAGATGGGTTTGTCAAAAGATCTTGCCTTGCAGATGGTTCACTCGCGTGATTTCATACTTTTTGAGCAGCTTGCAAAAAAGTTCACGGATGCGAAAATGATTGCAACTCTCGTACTTGCGGGCAAAGGCGCAGTTGAGCGTAGCGCGTATGATGCATTGCTTAAAGCATATGAAAAACAAGTGTTGAGTAAAGAAGCACTGACTGACGCAGTTCCAAAACTTCTTGAAGGCGAAAAAATCTCAGACATTCTTGCTGGCGCCAAGAAAGTTGGTATAAAGATAGTTGAAGCACGCATCAAAACAATTGCCGCAAAAAACAAGGGCAAGAGTTTTGCTGCCGTGATGGGTGATGTGATGAAAGAGTTTCGAGGCAAGGTTGACGGCAAAACCTTGTCAGAGCTTGTAAAAAAACACGTGAACATAAAGAATTGATTACTATCTTCGCTTTCTTCTAAGCGCTTGCTGCGCCTTGCGTAGGTTCACACACCACGTGTGGTACAACCGTCCATAGTAGTACGTTCCTGTGCCCGGGTAGACTCGTCTCTCACACCAATAACACGCTTTTGAGTATTTCTTCATTTGATCCATTCTCTCGCTTTTGCGTATAATATTGCTCGTTGCTTGAATTTTTGAGCGAGGGTAATATATTCTGCTAATGTGGCATTTGTTATAGTAACATCAAATTGGTACAATGCGCGGTAATTGACTGATTTTATTTCTGCGTAGAAATCAGTCAGCTCTTTTGTCATCCTGTCTTGTTGGGAGAATACTTTTGTGAATTCTCTAAGTATTGCGTCATGGTCTCCTAGTTTTAACTGTGTTTCCTTACAAATAAATGCAAATGCTATACGTTCACAGCCATGGAATATATTATCAATGATTGGTCGCTTTTTCGCTTCAGTAGTCTCTTTAGTACCTATTACCCGATAGTAGGTTTCTGCACTTTCAAGAAATGCCATGCCGTTTTCAAAACTGATACTAAAATCCTGCTTTTTTGATAAGTGCTTTGAATTCTTTTTTGCCATAAATTGCTTCACCTTCAAGTAGTATGTTCATAATTAATGGGTGATGTTGTTTTGCTTGGTCTATAAAGTCTTGTTTTGATATTTCAAAAATAGACACGGCAATTCCTTCTTCAAACGCTATTTTGGTATTTCTCTCCCCCCTATTTAAAATAAGCATCACGTCTAAATCGCTCTCCAACTTTTCGGTTTTGCGGGCACGAGAACCGAACATAACAATTGCAATAAGGCCCGCAGGGTAGTCTTGAATAATATGTTTTTTCACAATCACACTTAGTTCAGATTGTATATCTGATTCCCAATTGAATAGTTCGCGTATGGCATGACCTAAGTTATGTTCTTTGTTAATCTTTGAAAGAATCGCTTTCCCAATTGTCTTTGTTTCAATAATACCTGATTGCGCTAACTCTCTGATATTTCTTGAAACAGCCATCTCTGATAATCCTGTTTTCTTTGCTATCTGGGAGTTTGAAATTCCCTCTTTAGATTTTGAAATTTCTCTTAATATCAAAATCCTGCTTTTATTTGAGAATATCCTATCTAATAGCATATTTTGATAATAGTTATTTGAGTTTATAAATATATCTTATAGTTAGATATATACCTATTTTGTTATTAATAATCTAAAGGACAAGTTGTTTTATTCTCGTAAAATCCGCAAATGTTGTTTCCACAGTTTGAGAAATCAATTGAGCAAATATTTCTGAATGGGTCAATATCACAGAAGAATGATGCTAGGTCCTGAACACTTGTTGGATTATTTACCAGATTCTGATTAATGTATAGTGCCGGACTGCCGGGAAATGTGAAATTTTGCTGTGCGGCAATCGCTTCATCTAAAAGTTCAACTTTATCAGCTTTTGTACATGTAGTAACAGTAGACGATGAGATATCTAGATTTTCCAAAACCAAATTTGAACAGGAGATATTTTCTATATTTGAACCACACTCGTCAAAAGATCGCATATGGAACTCATAAAATTTAGAAGGATATAACTTCTTCACGCACATTTCTCTAAGTTCCTGTGTCATATTGCCAAAACGCGAATGGTATATCATTTCATTTACAAATTCTTCACCAATCCTGAATGTTGCTTTCTTAACGGTACTGCCCACGAATGGGTTTTCGTTAAGTTTGAGCTTTTCACTGCCAATGGTTAAGTACGTTGTGTTAACGGTGTATGTGTTTCCGCCTGTGCTAATTAATGCTGCACTGGTTGAAACATCATCCAACGTAAAGGTTGTACTACCAACAGTGAATTCTGCGCCAACAGATACTTCCATAGTGGATGTTAAATTAGAGAAGACAGTTTCATTTCTCTTGAAAACCTGATAATTAACAGAGAACGATTTTTCTTTCATTAATACGTCAAAAAATGAAAGAAACTGGAGTAACTCATATGAGTTCACTTGTGGGGAATTAATAAAAGCAGAAACTACAAGTGGTATTTTAACTTCTGGCGTAGAATGCGTTAAATTTTCTACTAGTGAGGTATTTGTTGTAGTCTCCTTAAGTATGGAAACATTTTGCGTACTGTTATTTTCTGAAGTTGAGGCGGTTGCAGTGCATCCTGCAATAGTTAAAAGAAGTAAGAACAATGCAAGATTTTTCATAACTAAACGGTATTGGTTTTCACTTAAAAAAACATTGTTAATATCAATTATTCGTAAAGGTTATAACCTTAAACGTGCCGTGTTGGAATGTGAGTATTGTGAAGTCAAAAAAGCAGTTGGCAATCACGCTTTCTCAACTAAAACTACCTGACAAACTAAATGTGGGCCTTGAACAATACATTACGCCTAGTGAGATTGCAGCAGACATGGTCTGGACCGCGCTGCCCGACCTTCAAGACGGCACAGTAGCCGACTTTGGCTGCGGAAATGGTATACTTGGCATTGGCGCAAGCCTTGTTGGCGCAAAAAAAGTATTCCTTCTTGACACGGACAAAAACATGCTTGCTCTTGCAAAACAAAACGCGAACAGCCTTTCAATTGACAACGCTGAATTTGTTGAAGCAGACGTAAGCGATTTTTACGAGCACGTTGATGTTGTCATCCAAAACCCGCCTTTTGGCATACAAAGCAGAAAAGCAGATAAACCCTTTATAGAAACCGCACTCCAAAGCGCGGACGTTGTATACTCCTTACACGCACCCGATTCTGAGCCATTTCTTTTGGCAATTGCAAAAGAATACGGATTTACGCTTGAAAAACTCAAAACCTACGACTTTGTTATTGGCCACTCCTATCACTTTCACACTAAGCCCACAAAAAGCGTGAAAGCAGTGTACTGGCGCTTTTCACGGATGTAGCGCGCAACATACAGAATTCTTTATTAACTTTGTTTTGGTCCTAGAAGAATGTTCATGGGCTTTGTTGATGCGCTCTTCAATAAACTTACTGCTGGAAACACGCTTTTCTATCCTGGATGTTTAACTAAATTTGTGGGAAAAGACGTGCTCAAAAATTATGAAACACTGCTCAAAAAAATGAACATTAACTACATCATGCTCGCTGATGAGGAAGTGTGCTGCGGCTCGCCGGTTCATGCTGCAGGCTACCAAAAAGACTTTGAAAACCTCATTTTGAAGAATTCAGAACTGTTTAGTGAACGGGGGATTACCAAAATTATTACGCCTTGTCCGGGCTGTTATAAAATATTCACGCGCCATTACAATTTCCAAAACATAGAAGTTGAGCACGCAACTATCACTATTAAAAAAGCACTTGAAAAAGGAACGCTCAAACCAGCAAAAGTTAACAAAACCATTACCTATCACGACCCGTGCCATTTGGGCAGGCAATCAAACATTTATGACGAGCCTCGCGACGTGCTCAAAGCCCTTGGTTACACCATAAAAGAAATGCTCTACACGCGAGAAGATGCGTTGTGTTGCGGTGCTGGAGGCGGGGTGAAGAGCAACTATCCCCAAACCGCGAACAAGATTGCAAAAGAACGACTCAAAGAACTTGACACTATTGGCGTTGACCTGCTTGTCACGCCCTGCACCATGTGCACAAAGCACCTGGAAGAAAACGCGAAAGGCGTGAAAATCATGGAATTTGCGGAGGCAGTGTTGCATGCTGTTAAATAATATTAGACGAATCGTTGGCAAAGAAAACGTGACAGACGAGCAAGAAGACTTGCTCGCGTACGCGTACGACGCGTCACCACAAAAAGGCGAAGCACTTGGCGTGGTGTTGCCAACAAGCATTGACCATGTGAGCAAAGTTATGGACTTGTGCTACCGCTATGGGTACAATGTGGTGATTCGCGGTGGAGGAACTGGTCTTGTTGGCGGTGCAGTGCCGCAACGAGAACTCGTTATGGACATGACTCGCCTTATTGATGTGCATGTTGATGTTCAAAACAAGGAAGCACGCGTCGGGCCGGGCATGGTTTGTCGAAGACTCAATAAAATACTCAAACAAAACGGGCTCTTCTTTCCGGTAGTGCCATCCAGTGATGCAGTTGCAACTATTGGAGGTATGATTGCAACAAACGCGCAGGGAAACCGCGCCCTGCGTTTTGGCAGCACGCGAGACTGGATTAAAAAGCTCAAAATCGTGACAAGTTCGGGTGAGCTTATTGAAACAAGCGAGGTAGACGATTTTTGCGGCAAAGAAGGAGTTACTGGTATCATTGTTGAAGCAACACTCAAACTCACCAACAGCATTGAAAACACGTCAATCACGCTTCGCGAATTCGATACCATCAAAGACTTAACGCGCGCGGTCAAAGACCTTGCGCAACTGCCTCATGTGCTTGCCCTTGAACTCTTAAACGAGCACGCCGCGCGTCTTGTTGGTTTTGAAACAAATGTGCTGCTTGTTGAATATGACAATGAGGGCGGAGAAATCACTAAACAAGAAGAAGTCGCTCAATTATGGGCAAAGCGCGAAGGCATTTATCCTGAACTTGCAGCGCGAGGTCTTACTACCATCACTGACCCAAAAGTCAGTCTTGAAAAAATGAATGACTTTCTTTTCTGGCTTGACAGCAAATCCATTCCCGCATTTGGACATGTGGGCATTGGTGTTGTGCACGCGTGTTTTTCACAAGAACAAGGCGAGGACGTTGAGCGCATGTACGAGTTTGTTAAAAACATTGAAGGAGAACCAACAGGCGAACACGGGTATGGCGTGTTGAAGAAAAAATACGTGCCTCCGCGCTACAAGTATCGCGTGCGCGTTCTCAAAAACATATATAACAAAAAAGGAATACTCAATAGGGGGCGAATCGTATGAGCAACGGACCAGAGTCGTGCATTAATTGCGGCATGTGCAAATCAGTGTGTCCCATCCTTGTTGGCGAGAAAAGCGAGACTGCAAGCCCGCGTGTGCGCATGATTTTTGTGCGCGAAAACTTTGAAACTGAACTCGTGTTTCGCTGCAACCTCTGTGAAGCGTGCAAAACACACTGCCCTGTGGGCATTGACATTCCAAAAGCTATTGTTGAAGCACGCTCTCAAAGACAAACAGAAAAAAACAAACTCATGATTGCAAACATTCGTGAATTTGGCAACCCCTTTGGAGAGCCGGGAAGCGTTGTTGAAGATTTGTATTGCTGTTAGAGAAAACTATTATATAGGGTAACACTGTTTAATGTGCAATGCGTGCAGCTCTGATTTTGTTTGCTTTTATTCTTTTTGCGTTCTCCCCAGCCCTTGGTCAAGACGCGTGCAGCACAACGCAAAGCAACACCTCAGGCTGCACCGTCAGCGCGCCCGCACAACAACTGCCAATCACGCCGGTGTGGGATCTTGGCGCAAATGAATTAGACCACGTATGCGTGCTCTACTTTTACACCTCAGGCTGTGCGCACTGCGCTAACACCAGACCAGTTATTGAAACCCTTGACAAAGAGTATGGAGACCGGGTTATGGTGCACTACCTGCAAGTTTCAGGAGATTTGCGAAACTACAACTTGTACAATCAGTATTGTTCAATCCAAAACATTCCCCTTGCAGACAGAAAAGTGCCGCTCGTTGTTACTGCAAACCATTTCCTGATGGGAGAGGACGTGATTAAATCAGAACTTGGACCAGCCCTTGAAGAACTCACGTCCCAGCAGGACTACACGTGTCCGTTGCCAAGTGAGCTTACGTGTGCAGATATTGAAAAAGGAGGAGGAACAAGCGCACTCGTGCCTGGCGCGCCCTCAACTATTAACACGTCGCTTATTATTATTTCAGGACTTATTGACGGCATCAATCCGTGCGCGTTTGCGGTTCTCATCTTTTTTGTAGGATACTTGCTTTCAGTTTCAGCTTCAAAAAAACGCATGCTCAAAGCAGGCATAGCCTATATCATAAGCGTGTACGTAACGTATTTTCTTGCAGGTCTTGGCGTGCTGAGCATTATTCATATTGCCGGATTTGCTGGAATTGTATTTAGCATTGCTGCAATTGTTGCTATTCTTGCAGGTCTTATTAATATCAAAGACTTTTTCTGGTATGGCAAAGGTTTTTCGCTTCAAATTCCCGCGTCAAAAAAGAAAACAATTGAGCATGTTGCCCGGCGCGCAAACATTCCTGCTGCAATCATTCTTGGTTTTCTTGTTTCGCTCTTTGAGCTTCCCTGCACAGGAGGCATCTACCTTGCTATTCTTGCGCTTCTTGCAAACACCACAACCCAAACAATAGGCATCCCCTA
>PEZQ01000005.1:7317-7459 GCA_002763265.1 archaeon CG10_big_fil_rev_8_21_14_0_10_43_11
TTAATAAAATAGGTGTGTGAGCCACCAGATGGTCCAGTTTTTGCAACGACAGCAACGTGATTCCACATATTTAGTTTAATAAATGGACCAGAGGTAGCGCTGACACTTCCAAAAAAAGGAGTTGGCTGACCTTGTTTGCTTG
>PEZQ01000006.1:0-68950 GCA_002763265.1 archaeon CG10_big_fil_rev_8_21_14_0_10_43_11
CATCGTTGCACTAAATTTTAGCCCTACGGGGAATATAACAGCGATTAAAGAGTTCCGAAGTCTTGCAGACTTCTTCACCCAAATTTTTTCTTCAGCTCTGTTCCGCCTTCGGCTCCACGAGGAAGAAAAAACTTTCCTTAATCGCGATGTTAGTTTCAATTTTTGAGAATGCCTAAGATGTAGAGTTCAAACAAAGAAATAGGAAATAATATTTTTTCTCCCACCCAATAGGAGAGACGCGCGCAGTTTTCTAATTCTCGAAAACTAGATAGCAAAAACTTCGTTTTTGGATTTATAGAGGGATTTCCTTAGTCCTTCGGACAGATAGTTTTGCTTCACAATATTGTTCGGAGTTTTGAAATAAATAAACTTATAAATGATGAAAAACTTTTTGTTTAAGAAAAGAGGAAAAATGGAAAACGGAATTAATCTAAGAAAAAAGTTAATTAGCCATAAGAAGTTAGCCCAAGAAAGAACAATTCTTGCCAATGAGCGGAATACGCTTGCTTATATAAGAACGGGATTTTCAGCATTTGTTTTAGGAATTGCTGCTATTAAATTATTTGAAAACGATGGCTTTTTTCTATATGCAGGATGGATTGCCGTTTTAATAGGGGTATTGTTTGTTACTCTTGGCATTGTTTATTATCCGATAAGAAAAAGAAAAATTAAATCATACTAATGTGCCCTCCTGACTCACTCCGCTTCGCGCCGTGCCACGTTGCACTCTCCTCCTTTCAGTCGTCGGGGCGTATAACAAGGGATATACAGTTCAGCCCTCGGCTCGGGCTTCACCCAAATTTTTCTTCCACTTCATTCCAGAAAAACTTCTCTAAATCCTGACGTTAGGCGTAATTCAGAATTAGGCAGTCCGCCGACCACCCGCCCCTCTAAGATAAGCATAAACGTAATAATATAATTCCAATATCTTTATTGATAATATGAAACTAAAACACTTAATAGAATCCCAGCAATTAGATGTTGAAACTATTTTCACTATTTTCAGAAAAGCAGATGAATTAAGAAACTCAATTGTAAAACCTCTTGATGGAAAAATTTTAGCCACTCTTTTTTATGAGCCAAGCACCAGAACACGACTTAGTTTTGAATCAGCAATGTTGAGATTGGGTGGGAATATTATTGGCACTGAGAATGCAAAAGAATTTTCATCCGCTATGAAAGGAGAATCATTACAGGACACTATAAGAATTGTTTCATCATACGCGGATATTATTGTGTTAAGACATTCTGAAGAAGGAGCATCTAAAATTTCTACTTCGGTTAGTTCTATTCCTATAATCAATGGCGGAGATGGGTCTGGACAACACCCAACACAGGCTCTTTTAGATTTGTATACCATTTGGAAAGAAATCGGTAACATAGATAATATCACTATCGCCATGGTCGGAGATTTAAAATATGGGAGAACTGTTAGGTCACTTTGTTATCTACTTGGAAAATTCAAAAATGTAAAAATTATCTTTATAGCTCATAGATATTTCTCGATCAAAGATGATATAAAAGAATATTTGAGAAGACATGACACTAAGTTTGAAGAACAAACTGACCTAAATCAGCATTTACCGCAGGTGGATGTCGTATACATGACACGAATTCAAAAAGAACGTATGTCTGATGAAGAGTATAAAAATGCAAAAATGGCTTATAAAATTACAAAAGAAAATTTGAATTTACTAAAGGATAGTGCTAGATTATTACATCCACTACCGCATGTTGAGGAAATAGATTTACCTGTAGAAATTGAACAAACTGACAAGAGAGTGGCATATTTTAGACAGGCTAAAAACGGACTTTATATAAGAATGGCTTTACTTTCATATTTGTTAGAGTAAGACTATTGATAACTTTGTGGTGTTCCGCCACCGCCGAATTCTGAACTTAAAATTACTTCGTAATTTTGCCACGCCCTGCGGGCTTTTAGAAAATTGATAAGCTCCAGAAAACCTATTTGTACACATTCTTCCTATGTCCGATTTTTATAATCAAAATTTCAAGCCTTTCTTGATTTATATCGGCCAGAATCCTATAATCTCCAATCCTCATTTTATATCCTTTAGTGGCAACCAAGCGAATAAAATGTGATTGGGGCCTAATTCTTGATCTTTCTAAGCCCCCCATAATTCTCTTCTGAATCTCTACAGGTAATTTATTTAGAAATTTTAGAGCTTTAGGTGAAAAAATAATTTCGTACATTATAGATTCAGCTTCCTTTTGACTTCTTCAAGTGGAATTCCTTTCCCTGCAGCAATCTCTTTTCTGGCTTCTTCAATGTCCTTCTTTGTTTGTTCACTAAGTTCCATTGTGTCTTCTAAAGCATCCCAGATAATTTCTTCATAAGTATCCCTATCCGAAATCTTTCTCTTAGATAGTTCTTGTTGAAGATTTGAACTAATTTGTATTGTGGTTGTCATATAGTCTGCTATAACATAATATAGTATTTAAATCTTTTTATTTTCTGGGGCTCGCTTCCTAGTATAGAAGACTCTTCGAATTTGATAAAAAAGTTTTTTGAACTATCCCTTCAGTCGTTCGCCTTACAGGCTCACCACATAATAGCGATTAAGAGGAAAATTCCTGCGAAAATTCCCCAAATCCGCCTACGGCGAACTTCTCTTAATCGCATACGTTAGTTTCAATTTTTGAGAATGCCTGTAAGTTAGAGTTAAAACAAAGAAATAGGAAATAATATTTTTTTTAACCCACCTAATAGGAGAGACGCGCGCAGTTGCTACGCAACATTTTGTCTTGACTTCGTCAAGAAGAATTATATTTTGCAAATATCTTTATCTAGACTGATTTGCATATGTCCAATCGGCTTCCTGTCTTAGAGGTTCAATTTTTCCATGAACTGATTCAGGCAACAATTCATAAAGCCTATTTTTACCTTGTTCAATCTCTGAATCTTCAGTTCTTCCCGCAAATCTTAAAGCCACGATTCCTTTTAGAACCCTGTTTAAAAATTCGGGATTTGCCGATTTTACATAATCTTCTCCAAAAGAAGTAAAATCATTTCTCATTAAAGCATAAGCGACTAAGAAATCACTTTTTACTTTAGTAGAATCAAACAAGCCATCTTCAGTCATAATTTCTCCTTGTAATTCTGCAAAACTTTCTTTTCCATCCCATAATCCATTTTCATCCCTCAACCCAGGCCAATATAATGGTCTTGCAATTGTTATGTCTGTTAAAAGTAACGGCTCCCTAATGTTTGGGGTGTGATTTGAATTAACTGCTAAATAATTTAATCCATCAAATTGATTCAGGTGAGCCCTGATAACTTCATCTCTTTGTTTTCTATCTAAGAGAGGATAAACTGAACCAATTGCATTATATAAATCAGAATCAGGAATAAAATCATCCCCAATCCCCTGAATTCGTTTATATTCTTTATCTCTTACTAAATTAACCAAAAGTTGATGATTGAAAAGACCGTCATTCTTAGTTCTTTCATCTAATCTTTCGAGTAGTCCTAGACTTCCTAAAGTTTCTAGAGTATGTGCAGTTTGAACCATGATTTTGTAATCTAACAATTACTTAAACAGATTTGTATTCTTAAGTATAATTTTCTTTTTCAGGAAAAAAAAGAAAGCAAAACAAGACAGTATTGCTGCTATACTTGAAAATGATTCTGCAAGCAGACCGCTTGAAGAGCTTGTCTAAGGTTAATCAGTTTCTACGCGCGGCGCAAGAATAAAGCTGACTTTAAGCTGGTTCACTGATGTGTAGTCAAGGCGAAGCGGATAGTCTTTTTTAAAGTTGAGTGTTAAGTTTTCTGCAAGCTTTGACGCTTTAATCATTTTGTTGAGGTACTCAATTGAATATTTTGCAGAACTCTCTTCTTTCACGTCCAAATTGACCAGCGCATCACTTGTTGTTGGGTCAAGTTCAATAGTAACATCGCTGTTGTCCCCCCGACCGCTCATCACAAACTTTTCGGGAAACGCGTGAAGAATAATACTGTCACTAAGCACACCTGCATCTTCAACACCATTTTTGAGCACGTCTGATTTGAGTTCAACAACTGCATTGAATTCAAGAGCAGGTACGCGCAAATCTTGTGGGTCAAGGTCAAGAAGGGGCAGTGAAAATTTTCGGTGATACGTATCTTGGATTTCTACAAGCAGGTTTGCATCAACTAAGCTAATAATAATGCGTTCAGTTCCGGTAACGCGCCTGAGCACGTCTTTGAGCTTGTCAATGCTTAGACCAATTTTTTTGCTCTCATCAACTGTATACGTTGAAAAAGCACTGGGCAAAAGGTGGAATACAATCATAGCAACGCTTGCAGGATCCATAGCAACGAGTTTGATACCGTCTGTTGAGATTTCAAAAATGCCTTCACCAACGAGCTCATTAATGAGATTAATACTATCTTTAAACAGTTTAGAATTATCAATGACTGCTTTAAACATAGGTAGTAAAAAACACAGAGTCGCGATTAATAAATGATTCTCTTGTTAAAACTATACTAACAAGAAACGCAGTCAAATAGTCTAGACGCCCCATTTGATAAAGCGAAATCCAAAACCAAGAGCAAGTCCTGCAATAAGAAAGATAAGAAGCGCAATCCAATTTTGCGTAACATAGCCCATAACCCCTGAGGTGGTGCTCGCACTCGTGCGCGCCTGCAAGCCAGTAATTCCTGTTGCGAGTTTGAATGCAAGACTTTTAGCAAGATATACCATTATTAATTACCATCCAAATATCATTTTGTGAGCAAGCCAGCCAATGCCAAAACCAACAACAAGGGCAACAATAGGATAGATTGGATTTGCACTAAACGCAGACGAAATAAGATCAATAAGCGTGCTGACAATTCCTCCGCTTGCAGTAGTTGTTGTTCGTTGCGCATATGCTGCGCTGAAGGGAAGTGTAGAGGCTAGAAAGAGTAAAAATGCGTAAAATCCCCCACGCATGCTCATGATGTTAGAATAGTGTACATTTTTGTATATAAATCTTTGTCTAGGCCGCTTGCGTCTTGAATTGCTTCTGCTTTGAGTTCAACACCGCCCTCATAGGGGAGCACTGTTGCAAACACACTTACCATCGCGCCCACGTTTGCTTTTGAAAACATTGCATCTTCAGGCAGAACAACTACAATGTTTTCTTCGCCATCGTTGAGCACAATTGATGATGAGGATTGTTCTTTTTTTACAACTACGCCAACAACGCGCACGCGCGTGTCATTGCTCGTGATGTGTTTTATTTTTCGGTCTTTTGCCGGTGCGCGCTCAAATTTTTGTTCAGCCATAGCCCTGCATTGTTAATAGATGGAATTATTATAAAATTATGTGTAGCTTAGTCATAGCTTCGCCAAGTGTAGCCGCATTCAGTGCAGCGAAAGAATTTGGTTGCAGCTTCATCGCTTGCGCGCGTTTGCTTGATTGCAAAATAGGCATTCTTGTTTCCGCACTTTCTGCATTTTGCGCTCACTATCGGGTTAACGTCATGTTTTGCTTCTTCTAAGAGCTTATTTTTTGCTTTTGTTTTTGCTTCAAGCCTGAATTCAGAGAGAACCTCATTGCCGCACGAACTGCACACAAGCTTTCCTTGTGACGGAGAAAGAATTGAGCCGCATTTCTCACAAAACATTGTTCACCACTCCGGCAAAACTAGTGAGAATGAGTTTTGGAACGCCAAGAAGCGGTACGCGTTGTTTTGCAACGCCGCGGATGTCAGTAATAGTAAGATTAGTTTCTGCAGCCATGCTTGCCACGTTATGGTCTCCTTTTGTCGTAAAATACCACGTGCCATCCTGCAGTGTTTTTGCAACAACGCGGTGGATAATAAGCACGCCAAGCGAATCAAAAACAATAACATCCCCCACCGTGATATGTTCTGCATCTGCATTCCACACAATCATAAGGTCTCCGGGGTTAAGACCATTAAGAAAGGGGAAGCTATTACGGTGCGATTCGTTGAGCCCAACCTTGTCAAAATATTGATAAAATGTAGTATTAATTGTTTTATCATGTACCATGCTTCCACTCACAACAGCAACAACATCATTAACGCCAATAGTATGTGAGAGGCCAAAAAAGAAGAGTGGGTAGAGCAGGTTAAGCGCGATAATGGCAAAAAGAAAGAATGCAACATAGGACAAAAGCGAATCTCCATACCAGAGAAATCGCCATGTTTTTTTAATCCCCCCAAGAATTTCTTTTAACACGATAAATAGGGTTTCCTCTATTTTATAGCACTAAGAAGTTCCTTTTTGAACTCGGTTACTTTTTTGATAGCAGAATTCGCTGCAGACCCAACTGATGTTTGCGCGTCCTTTGTTTGGGTTTTAACAATAAACGTAAAATCCTCAGTAAGAGGGTGCTCATGACGATATGCAGCAAAGGTTACGCCTTTGTCAGTAAGAAGCTCTGATTGAAGCAAGTTAAGACTTTTATGCGTGCCATTAACAATAGTTGCTTTAAGCGAGTTTTTTGACTTGCTCTCAATTTTGAATTCCATGTTTTTTGTCTACAACTAAAGCGTTTAAAAAGCTTTTGGAGCGCGTGGTGCGAGCATGATTTAAATGGTGAGCGCATCTGGTTTGGTGTTGCTATGGTTTTGAGTATTGCGCACCGAGGCGCGTCAGGGTATTTTCTTGAAAACACGCGTGCATCGCTTGAAGGCGCGCTTGCACTTAATGCTGACATTATTGAAGTAGATGTTCGCGAAACCCTTGACCACCAATTAGTGCTGAGCCACGACCTCACACTTACCCGTCTCATTGGCGTGCCAAAAAACGCGCAAAGCGTGCTTGCAAGCATGGTTCCCATTCCCTTGCTGTTGTCAAAACACCTAAGCCAAGTAATTCTCAGAAACGGACAGCAGCCCTATTTTCTCAAAGACGTGTTTAAACGTGTTGGCGCGCAAAAGATCCTCAAGCTGGATATCAAACTCTATGTTTCAGCAAAATCAGTGTCTCAGTTCTTAGAAGAATACGCATGCGGGCGAACAGTTTATCTTGCTGGTGACAAAAAAACCATTGACCTGATTTACAGCCCCTCAGTTGAAATACTGCGCGAGCACAGCATCAAAAAACAACAATATCGGGCTCGCAAGGAAGGACGTTTGCTCAAGCAAGCCTTAGTGCGCAAAGCAGAGATTCTTGCACCCCATTTTAGCATTATTTCTGATAGTCTGATTCGCCACGCACACGAGTATTCACTTATTGTTCATGCATGGACAGTAAACGAGCCTGCAGACATCAAGCAAGCCATTGCGCAGGGTGTGGACGCCATAACCTCAAACTATCCTGAACGCGTGAAATACTTCACGTTGCCAACACAGGGTTAAGAGCGCATTTCTCACACTACACCAGTTAATACACCAAGCAAAACCGTTTTAAATACACTTAGAATCATGTTTAGCTATGAGCGCTGACAAGGCATGCCCTCTTGGCATCATAACGGCAAACAGCAAAAAAAAGCTTGACCCTGCAAGTGCACTCAAACTATTAACCTCAAAAGAACGCGCGCACTACGAGCGCGTTGCAAATTTTGATGAGGTTGAACCAAATCACACAAAAGCAAATGAGCAACTTAACGCATTTTTCGAAGAACTTGCGCGCGCACAAATAAAACAAAGCGCGTCAGAAGACACACTTATTGTGCAGGCAGTCAAGTACGCACAAGAATTGGATACAGTTATTAACCGCTTATTTGAGCAACTTTTTGAGTGGTTTAGCGTGTACTATCCTGAAGCAGCGCTCAAAATTGAAAGCACCAAAAAATTTGGCCGCGCACTAGAAAAGGTCTCGCTTGAGCGAAACGTAATTGCAAAAAAGTTAGGGGTTCGAAAAGACAGCATGGGCGCAAATCTCAAAGGAGAGGACCTTGCTATTATTGAACGCAGGATACGCGAGTACTCTGCACTTATTAGCGCGCAAGAAGACACAAAAAAATATGTTGAAGCAAAAATAAGACAAGTTGCGCCAAATCTTAGCGCAATTGCAACACCACTTCTTGGTGCAAAACTCATTGAAAGCGCAGGAAGTCTTCGCAGTCTTGCCCGCATGCCTTCATCAACAATTCAGGTTATTGGCGCAGAAAAAGCGCTTTTTATGCATTTAAAATCAAAAACAAAACCGCCAAAGCATGGTATCATACTCCAGCACCCCCTTGTCATGAACGCGCCCTTTCAGCATAGAGGCAAGCTTGCACGAAGCTTAGCTTCAAAAATCAGCATTGCAGCAAAAGAAGATTACTACAATAAGGGAACAACTGATATCTCAAAAAAGATTCTCAAGCAACTAAAAGACCGCAGCAAGAGCGTAAGCGGAGGTAAGAAAAAATGAAATTACAACAGGACAAACAACTTCCCGGTGTGTATTGGCTCAACAATAAGCTTGCAACAAAAAATCGCGTGCGAGGACAGCGCGTGTATGGTGAATCAAAAAAACGCGTGGGAAAAGACGAGTATCGCATGTGGGATGCAAAACGAAGCAAGCTTGGCGCAGCAATCCACAATGGCGCGCGAAATCTGGGTCTTAAAGACACGTCAAAAGTGCTCTATCTTGGTGCAGCAAGCGGCACAACGGTTTCACACATGAGCGACATGCTCACACGAGGCCGCATATACGCAGTTGAGTTTGCACCGCGTGTTATGATTCAGCTTATCAATGTTGCACACAAACGCGACAACCTGTACCCCCTACTTTTTGATGCGCACCTCCCCGATGAGTATGCACACTTTATTGAAGATGTTGACGTTATTTTTCAGGATGTTGCACAGCGCGACCAGGTACATATTCTTATCAAAAACGCGCGCGTATTTTTGAAAAAAGGAGGCGTTGCGCTTCTTGCACTCAAAGCACGCAGTGTTGATGTAAGCAAAGACCCAAAAGACGTGTTTATGCAAGCAGAAAAAGACTTGAAAACCTATTTTGACATCACCTTCAAAGTACGATTAGAACCGCATGAAAAAGACCACATGTTTTTTGTTTTAAAAAAGAAGTAGTTAAAAATCAGTTAAAGAGAACGGACATGCTACCGAATCCCTAATAAACCGCGTAGCAGTATATTCTCATGTACACATGAAACGAGCTGATATTAATTTCACAAACGAAGCAGACGCAAGCGAACTTGATTTTGAGTGGGAGCAGTTTCACGAAACAAAAAACAAAGTATCCTATGTTAAGCAACACCACGTGCTTGGCGCGTACGATTCTGGCGAACTTGTCGGGCGTCTTGTATTTGAAATTCTCAGCGGTCGCGCGCATATCAAAGATTTGATTGTCAAACAAACCCATCGAAGTAAAGGCATAGGCACTGATTTATTGCGCGCATTTGAAAATTTTTGCAAAGACGAAAAATGCCACAAGCTTACTGCGCGCACAACACAACACCATACTGCACTTGAAATGTATGAAAAGTTTGGCTACACACAAGAGTTTGTGCAGAAAAAAGACGCGTTTGGATGGGATTGGATTTGGTTTTACAAATTTATCTGATAAAACACGGTCACAGCTACACAAGATTTATAAAATAGGTATTCATTTTTTGCGTACGTACTACTAAAATAAACTGGTGAATACATAATGGCAAATGAACAACAACAAGTAATTATTCTACCCGAGGGCTACCAACGCATGATGGGACGAGGCGCTCAGGGAGCAAACATTGCTGCAGCAAAAGCAGTAGCAGAAACTGTCCGAACAACACTCGGACCAAAAGGTATGGATAAAATGCTTGTGGACTCAATTGGCGATATTGTTGTTACAAACGATGGCGTCACCATTCTAGAAGAGATGGAAATTGAAAACCCCGCAGCAAAGATGATTGTTGAAATCGCAAAAACCCAAGAAGAACAAGTAGGCGATGGAACAACCACTGCAGTGGTAATTGCCGGAGAATTACTCAAAAAAGCAGAAGAATTACTTGACCAAAACATCCACGCAACCGTGATTTCACGAGGATACCGGCTTGCTGGGGAAAAAGCACATGAGTTGCTCAAAACCATCATTGAAAACGTGGATCTTACTGACAAAAAAACGCTTCAAGACGTTGCAACAACAGCAATGACAGGAAAAAGCGCTGAAAGCGATAAAGATGCTCTTGCCAAATTCATTGTTGACGCAGCAACGCGCGTAACCTCACCAAAAGGCAAGGGGTTTACTCTTGACGCAAGCAATATTAAAATTGAGAAAAAAACAGGAGGAAGCATCAGCGAATCAGAATTAATTGACGGCATTGTTATTGATAAAGAGCGCGTTCACTCTGAGATGCCATCAAACGTAACTAATGCAAAAGTGTTGCTTCTTGCAAGCGCTTTGGAAGTCAAAGAAACAGAGCGAAGCACTGAAATCAGGGTAAACAGTCCCGACCAGCTTAAAGCATTTCTTGATCAGGAAGAAAACTACATTCGCGAACTCGTAAAGCAAATAAAAACGCTTGGCGCAAACGTAGTTTTCTGCCAAAAAGGCATTGACGATGTTGCACAATACTTGCTTGCAAAACAAGGCGTGTTTGCAGCACGACGTGTCAAGAAAAGTGATATGGAAAAATTAAGCAAAGCAACAGGCGCACGAATCATAACCAATCTTATTGACGCAACCGTCCAAGACCTTGGTTTTGCAGGAAGCGTGTATGAAGAAAAGATTTCAGGCGAAGACATGCTCTTTGTTAAGAACTGCAAGAATCCAAAAGCCGTCACACTCCTTATTCGTGGTGGAACTGAACACGTAATTGACGAGATTGAACGCGCAGTTATTGATGCGCTTGGCGACCTTCGCGCGGTTATTGAAGAAGGAGACATTGTGTACGGTGCTGGCGCGCCAGAAATCGAGCTTTCACGAGGACTGCTTAAATATGCTGAAACTCTTAAAGGACGAGAACAATTGGCAGTTAAGAAATTTGCTGAAGCACTTGAAATCATTCCAAAAACGCTTGCAGAAAACGCAGGGCTTGACCCAATTGATGTATTAACTGAGCTTCGAAGCTTACATGATGCAGGCAAAAAAACGTTTGGCATTGATGTGTTTAGCGGTAAACCCGCTGACATGAAAAAAGCAGGCGTTGTTGAACCCGCACGCGTTAAAAGGCAGGCAATCAAATCAGCAACAGAAGTTGCCATGATGATTTTGCGCATTGATGATGTGATTGCTGCAGGACGACTCAATCGTGATGCTGAATCTGCTATGCCGCCACAAGGAATGCAAGGCATGGGCGGCATGCCCGGCATGATGTAGTAAAAAACTCATAAGAGACTGCGTGCATTCTCTTTAATTCTTCTTTTTAATAACCTTTTTATATTCCCTGCGGATAGTAATAATACATGGCTAGAGGGAATATTAGAGATGAGGTTGACGAATTGCGGCGAGAACTAAACGACCTTAATTTAATTCTCAATAAGCTTGTCACCACAAACATCAACGCACAGTCCAAGATTACAGAATCAATGATTAAAATGGATGACCTCATAAAAGAGGTTAAAGACATGGTCGAGCTCTTGCAAATTGCAACAGAGCTTGAATCAGCACCAACAGAAATTAAGGGCTTGAACACGCTTAATGACGGTTTAACAAACATGAATAAGAACCTCGTATCAATTGAAGCATACGTAAAGAAAATGTATCGGAGGGTGTTCATCATGAGCGCGTTGAAAAAGGAACAAACACCTCACATGCCCGTATCATCAACGCGCTTGAACATACAAAAATGAAGCGCGCACAAGCTGAAATTCTTGGAACTGTTCTTATTTCAGCAATACTGCTCGTTGTTGTTGGCGGAGCGTTTGTGTGGGGAAAACCTCTTATTGATAAGTCAGGAGACAAATCAAAATTTGACACGATATTGCTTAAATTTGATGAGATTGATGCTGCAATCAAGAATGTTGGCTCAACCGGGAGCAGCAGAGTTGTCAAGCTTAATTTGCGTGGAGGTGAGCAATTTGAAATCACAAACAACGGTGAGCTTCGCATGCAAATACCTATGAAAGTACCGCTTATCACATCGCGTGATTACACGCCGCTTAACTCATTTGAACTCCCTGAAGAGCGCCAACTCTACTTTCTTAACCTTAATGAAACACTTGACAGAAATGCGTACCCAAACCTGATTGCAGGAGGAAGCGTTCCAGGAAGCACAATTTACAACACGAGTTTAGGCGAAGGAAACTGGAACGCGCTTGTGTACAGGACTATCAGCGAAAACTATGATTACTTGTGCATCGCACTTGGAAGTTCATTTGACAATCCAAGCCAGACTGCTCAGTGCGGAAAACCAGGTGAATCAATTGAAACAGACGGAGGAGATTATTCAGTTATTCGCATAAACAATTCAGGAGACATTGCGTATCTTGCAGGAGACCTCATTGAAAACACCGGACTTATCACGCGCGATGTTCCAGGAATTATTATGGCAAAAAGCACGGTGCTTGGAGAAACACAAGGATTAATCACTGACATTAAAATGCAATATCGCGGGCTAAGCGATGACCAGGGAATTATTCACCGCATTACTATCTCATGTGTCACAAACTGCATTGCAGGCGAAGGTGCGCGGGATGTGCGCATCCTGCGAACTGATGTGCAGCGCAATCCTAATTCTATAGATACTTATATCAATGTGGAATTTGTGTAGTGTAGCAATAGACATGTCTAAAGGAGGGAATGCACCGCTGCGAAGACTTGCACTTGCAAAACAACAACAAGAACCCCGTAGCGCAGCGTCTGATGAAGATTTTTCTCCAAGCATGTCGGGTGTTTTTGAACGCTTGCGTACAGCACACAAGGAAAAGAAAGGCACGAGAAAAAAAATTAAACAACCTATTGAACCAATCTCGCTTGCGCGCGATGAAACGGTTGAAAAAAAACATTTGAGTGACGACGAAATTGAACAGCTTATTGAAGAAAAGCTCAATGAACGGCTTGCAAAAATCAAAGAAAAAAAAGAAGAGAAAAAAGAAGAAGATAAAAAAGAAGAACTCGCTGTTGAAGTGGATGAGAGCCCAAAATCTGAAGGCATTACGCTTGACCCAAGTGAAAAAGAAACCCATTTGGACGCGAGTGGTGCTGAAATAAAAGAAGGAGCAGAACAAGAAAAGCCTGATCTTATGGAATTGCAAAAGGTTAATGAGGTATTTCCTCTTATAAAGTTGCGAAAAGACGGCAAAGAACAAACCTATGTGTGGGGAAATATCCGCTGGGTTACTCAAGTAAACGCACTTCGCTACCTTGTCAAAGAACCTCCCTTAAGTGATAAGGAAACAAAAGTTCTTACTGAAATCAAAAACATTCTTGAGCGAAAACTTGACGTGCAATTCAAGACCGTTAAGAGCGAAAGTGCATTTGATTATTTGCGAAAGCAGGCTGAAACAATTCAAAAAAAGATTGGTCTTAAACTCACTGAAAATCAGAAAATGAAATTTGAGTACTTTTTGTATCGTGATTTTATTGGTCTTAGCGAGATTGAACCCCTCATGCACGACCAAGATATTGAAGATATTTCATGTGACGGCTCAAACATTCCTATTTTCATTTATCACCGAAACCCAAAATATGCAGGAATTGAGACTAATGTCATGTTTAAGACAAGCGATGATATTGATTCTTTCGTGCTTAAGCTCGCACAAAAAGTGGGTCGCTCAATTAGCATTGCAGAACCGCTTCTTGACGGCGCCTTGCCCGATGGTTCTCGTGTGCAGGCAACGTATGGCAGCGACATTGCGCGGCGCGGCTCAAACTTCACGATTCGTAAGTTTACAAGCGAACCAATAACACCAATTAAGGAAATTGAGTTTGGCACGATTAATCCAGAAATCCTTGCGTATTTGTGGCTTGCTATGGAAAACGGATTGAGCATACTTATTTCCGGTGCAACTGCAACAGGAAAAACCAGCCTGCTTAACGCAATTAGCTTGTTTATTAAAGGAGAAGCAAAAATCGTGTCAATTGAGGACACGCCTGAGCTGCGTTTGCCTCAGCCCAACTGGGTTCCCCAGGTTGCGCGAAGTGGTTTTGGCCGTGAAGCCTACGGGGAAGTGAGCATGTTTGACTTGCTTAAAGCAAGTTTACGCCAGCGCCCTGACTACGTTATTGTAGGTGAAGTTCGTGGTAAAGAAGCAAACGTGATGTTTCAGGGAATGGCAACAGGACACGCCTCTCTTGGAACACTGCACGCGGACAGCTTTAATGCAGTGTATGACCGTCTTACCACACGGCCGATTAACTTGCCTTCAAGCATGCTTGAAAACCTTGACCTCATTGTTTTTCTCTCAATCACGCGAAGGGGTGGCGCGTACCTGCGTAAAGTAAAAGAAGTGGTTGAAGTGATTGAGTACGACCTTGACACGAATAAGCTTAAGACAAACATTGCGTTTCGCTGGGACCCGCTTACTGACCAGTTTGTTAGTCAAAAAAGCGTGCTTCTTGAGAAAATGAAAGAAAAAATGGGTCTTGGAACGCAAGAAGTATTGCATGAACTCAGTGATCGCGTGCGCGTTATTCGCTGGCTGCACAAGAAAGGATTAAAGGATTTTGAAAACTTTGCGCGTTACATTCAAAAGTATTACGCCGACAAGAAATCACTCTTACAAGAAATTGAACGAGGATAGCACAATAATGATGAGTTTTGACATTCTCGCATATCGGGTATTTGGGAAATACGTGCGTGACCGTGCAGAACAAATGGGCGAGCTCAACACCAATCTTAAGCGTGCAAACCTTAATTATACAGTTGACGAATGGCTCTCAATTCTGGCACTAAGCGCAATTATTGGCGGTGCAGGTATTTGTGTTATTGCATTCTTCTTCTTTTTGGGAACAACCAGTTTTTTGGTTGCCATTCCCTTCTCACTACTTGTTGGCTCAATTGGCGGAGGCGTTATCGCATTTGCGCTCTTTCAATACCCCTCTCAGCTTATTGCAGGGCGCAAAAAAAAGATTGATAACTCGCTTCATTTTGCTGCAATCTACATGGCAACACTTGCTGGAACGGGCATTCCGCCCTACAAAATTTTTAACGTGCTTGGAAAGTTTGAGGAATTTGGAGAAATCAGCAAAATCGCTCAAAACATTGCGCGCGACATGGACGTGTTTGGTCTTGATTTAAATGATGCGCTCGAGCGTGAAGCGCAAAATGCGCCAAGCAAGGATTTAAAAGACTTGTTATGGGGCATGCGCGCAACTATTATGACTGGTGGTAATTTATCACGGTATTTGAGTCAGCGCGCAAAAGCGCTTACCAATCAGTATCGCAGACGCCTTGAAGGATATGTAAAAACCCTCTCGCTTTTTTTAGAAATTTACATTACCGTGGTTATTGTAGGAAGCGTGTTCGTGCTTGTGCTCACCACGATTATGAGTATTCTTGGTGGCTCAACAGAACAGGTGCAAACTATTCAGATGATTCTTGTCACTATTGGACTGCCCGCGGTGAGTGTGATCTTTATTATTATCTTAAAAACAATCAATCCAACTGAGGTTTAGCACAATGAAAGATACCGTTACGATTCTTATCGTGAGCATTGCAGCAGCCATTCTCATGGGTGTTCCTCTTATCATCATTATTTGGCCAAACTACATTCTCATGGGTTACGTGCTCTTACTCGTAGTAGGTATCAGTGTAGGTCCTATCACAGCGTACACGTATTTGGAGCAGCGAAGAATTGATGATATGGAAATACATTTTCCTGCGTTTTTGCGTGAACTATCCGAGTCAAAACGGGCAGGCGTTAACCTGCCAAACTCAATTATGAATGCTGCGCGCATTGATTATGGCGCATTAACTGAAGAAGTACGCAAAATGGGAAATCAGCTATCATGGGGTGTGCCTTTGCCAAAAGTGCTTAAAATGTTTCAAAAGCGCACCGAAAAAAGCCAGTATGTTAATCGCTCAATGGCAATCGTGCTTGAAAGCTATTATGGGGGTGGAGATATTGCAGCAACCATGGAAGCCATTGCAAACAGTGTTGGCGATTTAAAGGAGGTTGAAAAAGAACGTAATTCGATTCTAAGTGAGCAGGTTCTAATTATTTACTCGATTCATTTTATTTTTGTTGCAATCATTATTGCTATGTACAAAATCATGCTGCCCCTTATTGCAGTGCAAGGCACGAGCGGTGCGGGCTTGTTTAGCAGTGTTGCAAGCGCGCCTTCAACAGATTATTTTAAAATCCTGTTTTTTCTCACACTGACTATTCAATCCGTTGCAAATGGACTTGTTGCGGGTGAAGCAAAAGAGGGAAGTCTTAGCGCGGGGCTTAAACACACGCTTATCATGCTTTCAGTAGCCATTTTTGGGTACACCACATTTATCTTGCCAACCAGCGTGAACGTAACCGCCAATATCAGAAACAACCAAGTGTTTCCAGGAGGAAGAGTTGAATTGTTTGGCAATGTTGATGAGGAGAACACGCGCGTTGCTGAAGCATCAATTATTGTGAGCTTGCTTGACGAGGAGGTGATAACCGTTACTGACGAAAATGGTGAGTATACAACAAGCATTACTGCCCCAACCATTTCAGGAGTGTACACATTAAGCGTGACAGCGATTTACGAGAATACAGAAAAAACAATTGAAAGAGAGATATTTGTAACAAGCCCCTAAGACTTTTTATTCTCGTAGAGAAGAAGGTAATACTAATGGGAAGCAGGAACGGTCAAATCAATATTGACTTATTGTTTGGGTACGTGGTGTTTATCATTTTTGTCGCGTACTTCTCAGGTTTTGTGCTTGACTTATTCAACCCATTTATTGATTATTCGCGCGTTATTGCAACGGAAAAAAACAACATATTGTTTCGAAATGAAGTTATCACTAATTTGAATCTCAAAACCATAGGGGCAGCGTGCAACAAGACCGTTCCAAATCTTGCAGGCTCAAATATTAGTTATCAAATCAACGCGCTCAACATTCTTGGAAAAGATGATTTTGCCGTATTCCCTAACGAAACTAGCGGGCGTGTTGTGATTGCGCGTGAAAAAGGAGACATACTGGTAATGGCGGGAACTAATTTCACTGCGATTAACACAACACTGATTTTCTCGATTCCTGAAGCAGTGGTGGGCATTGACGAGCTTAATACCAGCGCAGGAGACGGAATTTCATACGTGTTTGATTCGTCAAATAACTTGGTTTTTTATGTAAATCTAAGCGTAACCCAATCAGACCCGTTCTCAGCGTACCGTATTCTCACGACTATCACCCAACCAACGTTTATTATTATTATTGGCTTGTTCGACCGGCAAACAGGTCAAAACCAGTATAACCTTCTCTATATTGGCGACGTGAAAGCACAAGATTCATGTGAGGCAGGCGCGCAAACTGACTTGAAAACGACTTTTAGCCACTATGAAAATCTTGGAAACACAATTGAAGATTACTTATCATACCTAGAAGCAAGCGCGTGGTGGGAGCTTGAGTAAAGGATTTATCAAGACACCTGAAGCAATTATTGCCGCACTACTGGTGTTTGCTGGATTGTATTTTATTAGCGAACGCGTGTACGCGCCTATTCTAACACTTGAACAGGATGCGAGTATTTTTGGCGATTCACTGCTTGACGTGCTTGAAAGCGAGTTGCAGCGAAGTGTGGCAGTGTGTGATTTGCGTCGCGTGCAATACTTGTTTCATACACTTCGCCCACCAACAATGGAGAGCAAAATCCTTATTGAACAGGTTGGCGAGGTTGATTTGAACACGAATGAAAGTTTTGCAAGTAAAGTGCTTACGTTTAGTTATAATTTTCCTGATTATGTTGACAAGAATTCTGTGTATATCTATTCTCAAACTGAAGAGTTCCTGACAAACGTGGATTGGGTGTGGTTTGCAACACCCCTCATAGTATTTAATGACCAAGCTGAAAAAGTCTCGTTTGAAGCATTATTTAAAAATGTGACACTCACCAAACAGAACGTGATTAACACGAGTATTATGTTTTTTTGGAATAATTCGCTTGTGCCAACTAATATTTCAGGATTTGATGACCAGGGAAATTATGCAACCGTAAACGTGAACGCGCGCATCCCCTTTCTTGAAGCAGGCGAGTCAGGCACCGCGTACGTGCTTTTTGCAGTAAATAACACAACCTACACACAAATATACGAAAATTTTACGGGAAGCGCAAGCGGATTTAATTACACGGTAATGGGCACAATTGAGCAAACGCGCGGGGATATTCGGTTCCGTGCATTAAACATTACCCAAACTCAGCGTTTGTATGTGTCGTACTCTCTTGGAACAGTAAGTAACACACCCTATTTTCCCATTACTGAAGAACCAAATAACACAAATGTGAATTTTACGATTTATCGTGATAAGCGAAAACCATGCACATCAGTTTCCTTTGAGCGCTCACCGCTTGCACGCTTTTATGCAATTAGAAAAAGCTTGTATGATGACCATCAGTCATCAATTATAGAATTAGAATTATGGTACCCCTACACATGAGAGACAAGAAAGGCCAATTTTTCATGATTTCAGTAATTATTATACTGCTTGCAATTGTATCCGTGCTTGAGTTCTTAGTAGTCCCGTTTGGCATCACACCAACAGCCCTTGAGCGCGCAAACACGCGCTTGTTGAGCGCAGAAAGTTTTTTTGAAACCTTGCGCGAGAGCGAACAATTGCTTGCAGACTGGACACAACCCTACGCAAATAGGCGCGTGGAGTTTTTACTTGAAAACAATAAATCAACACCCGTAAACGGGTTGTATGTGCACGTACTTGAAACAAATGAAAACGCAACACTGCAGTCATTTCACGTGTATGACGCATCGCGCTTGCAACTTAACGCGAGCGCGCGTGTGATAAATGAAACAAACACGAGTAAGAGTATTGAACTCCTGTTTCCTGTTGCACTTAATGCATCCTCATCAAAAACATACTATGTGTATTATACGGATAACACGAGCCAGGGGTATCCTGCGCGTAACGTTTCTGGCGTCTGGTTTTTTAATAAAACAGATTACAGCGTTATCACACCTCACTACACGGCAAAAGTCAATCTCACTGGCAATGGCGAATTATACAGTCTTATTAGTGCTCGAAGCGGTCTTGAGCTTGTAAATGCATCCAATGCAAGCGCACTTTTCAATCTTGTGTACAGCAACACGTTGCAAACAAACACCACGTTGAGCGTACTTGAATGGAATCATACCACAACGGATTTAGGAGTGGTGCTAAACGCGCGCGTAACAAACGGGTTTAATATTGATGTGCGGGTTCGCTATGATTTTTTCTTAGACATGATTCGCGTATTTTATGATGTGCGGGATTTCACGAACACGTTTCGCTCGGTTGGCATTCAGTCAAGCATTTCTTGTTCGCACGCGTGGACGTTGTATGCTAATGACTCAAATGTAACTAATTATTGTGCAAACGCAACAGGGTTCACGTTTAATAACACGCGTGAGCACATTATTTTTACGAGCGCACAAAATGACACACTTGCTTTATTTTCACCAGCATCGCAGGTGTATTATGAGAATGTATCAAGCAGTGCATACAACACGTCAACAACTCATTCTCAGATTATTCGTGCAAGCGGGGGTGGTGTTGAGTTCACGCATGCGTTTTTAAAAGACGCTGACCACGCCTTATTTAACGCGTTTGTTCTGCTCTCATTTAATAATGCAAACCAAACACCGTTGTTGCAAAAAGAAGCAGCACTCAACAACAGTCTCACTGTTACAAAAACACAAGATTCGCTTACGGCGCGCGTTAACTCGTTTAGAAGCGCAACGCGCGCAATTATAGCACTTGAAGGTGTTTCCACGATTGCGCTGCCCGCGTTTACCAGTACCAAAACATCACCGCTTATTGGGGACAGGAACGTGTATGCGGTTGCGTGGGCTAATTATAACACGTCGCAAGATGATTCGTATTATGGATATCGTTCACAAATCAGGTTGCACAACCCAAACGTGTTAGGCTATGACAATTATGCATTTGAAGGAACACACGTGCTTGGAAATGGAACGGTCTCCTCATTTAGTGTGCTTCGCGCAACAACAGCACTGCCAACACAAGTTGTGCTTAACCGTTATGCAAACGCGCACTTCAATAAGGGCGTAAAAAACTATAATGAAACAACGCCTGTTGAGTACTACCTGTATAATCCAACTGCGCGGGCATTTAATGTTACGATTGATTTTGCCGGCGCAGGTGTTGAACTTAACTATTCTATTGTTAACCCTGCAAATGAAGTGGTTGCAACAGATATCATAACAAGCACAACAACAGAACACCTCACCGGTAATGTAAGTGGTTTTTATCGTGTGATTATGCAATCAAGCGGTGGCACTGCTGAGCGCTCAACACTCAACATTAACACCACGCTCACACAACTGTGTCTTGGCTCATCTGCATTCGCGTTTACCGGAAATCAGGAATTCTTCTTATTTATTCCAGAACAAGAAAACGTGCTTGCGTTTACGCTCAACAGCACGGGTTCAGGAGCAACCCATCGCTACGTGGTGCGTGACGTGAGTGGAAGCGTGATTGCAAATAACACGTTTTTGCAGGGAAGGGAGACAAGTGTAAGTATTAATCTCGCACCCCACCCCCAAGGAAAGTATGTGTGGGTCTCGCTTCTTGATGACCAAGCACCAGGCCAAATCAGTTTTGCAACGATTCGTCTCGACGCGGGCGCGGTTTCGTGTGTGGGCTCGCGCGAAAAAGAATGGATTAACCGATTCAGCCCCACTATCCGCTACGTAACGTTTGTCTCGATTGTTAATGAAAACACATACGACCTTATGGGGTATTCGAGTGATGATGTGTTTGTGCATGATACCACAGAAAACGTGACATGGAGCTCAGGCGTGCTTGATAATGGTAACCTTGAGTTTAGTCCAAGCCCAATTGATTTTGACTATAAAACGTCAAACAATTGGATAGGCGCGTGGAATACAAGTATCAGCACAAATGTGAGTCAAAGCTTTGAGAACGTGAGCGTAGTGGATGCAGGCTTGCTTCAAAAAACCGTGAGCGCGCAAACAAGTGTGGGAAACAAAAGCATTAGCTACTATTTTAGCACAAGCGCAAAAAGCAATGCAATGCGTGTGTACATCACAAACTACACTATTTCTTCAAAGCCGCTTCGCGTCTCATTGAGTGTGAATGCAAACAATCAGACAAATCGTTTTTATCGCTACAGTGGAATTGGCGAGTCAGAGATTTTTCGAACCATTAATGTAAGCAAGGAAAACATAACGTGCCAAAATGGGTACGCGTACGCAGGTAAAAAAGACATCCAACACATTTTTGCGTTTGTTGTTCCATGCGCGTTTTTGCCTGCAAAAGAAGATGTGTTTGTTATCACCAACCAGACACTCAGCGTGCAACTTTCACGCGCGCGTGAAGATGTGTTCTTCTACGTGTTTGCGCGTGATGATTTTTCATGGGAGCGCGTAACTGATTTCATTGCAGAGATTACTGGTCTGCAAAGTGATGAATCACGTATTGAGTATGATTGGCGCTACACAAGCCCAGAGCTTGACGTACGCTAATAATATTTCAAAAGAAAGGCGGCATCTTCATTATCAAGCCCATAGGAGGACACGCCATGCTTGTTTGCTTCCACTATTTTTTTGAGAAGCGGAAAGTAGTGTTGTTGTACTGTTTTTGGTGACGCATGAAGAATTGGCGCAAGCTTGCGCGCGAGCGCGCGGGCTTTTGCAGTTTGGTTTTTGAATTGGAAGAGTTTTCGAAACTTGCGCGGGTACTCAATTTTTTTTGGATGCAAGTCATAGCTTGCAGCTGCCATAAAGGTGGTCACATAAGCAAGAAGTCGCCAGTATTGCCGTTTTAGTATGCGCCCTCGAAACACGTCTGCACGCGAAAGGTAGTCGTGCGCGTTGAGTGTTTCGCGACGCGTTTTTGCCGCGTGCGCAATGTTTTCATCAATCCAAGGCATAACAGTATCATAAGATTCCTGCGAATTAAAAAGCGCGTGATGCGCATCTTCAAAGCTTTTTGCGCGCATCATGAGAGTAAGCGTGTTTTGCAGGTTTGTTTTTTCATCGCGCGGATTAATGAGCTTTGCCCGCTCAATAGTAAGCGGTCGTTTTTCTTGTAAGAGCACATCAAGGTCAATAAGTGCCGCGCGAACGTCATGAGTGCGTTCTTTAGCAAGATACACGAGTGCATCTTTTGCCGCAAGCACACCTTCATGTTTGCAAATCATGTCTAGATAGGCTACAAGTTCAAGCAGGGGTATTGGTTCAAGTTCAAGGTGTGATACCTGTTTTCGTAGGGGTGTGAGTTTTCGATTCCAATAATCTTGTGCCGTAAGTATGACTGGATGGGGGCTTTGGCTAATAAGTTTTGCAACTTCAGTGACGCCGCCACGGTCTTGCGCGCTCATGCAGTCAATGTCATCAATAAGAATAAGTTTTTTCCCCCCAAAAATGCTTGCACTCGTAAGTGCAGGAAAAAGCAGTTCATTAACGCTTTTTTTTGAGCGTTTGTCTGAAGCAGTAATTTCAACAAGCGGCATATCAAGTTCTTTTGCCACAAGGTGTGCAAGCAAGGTTTTGCCAGTTCGAACATCGCCCCATAGGAGTAATGCGCGCTTTTTTTGTTTGCCATGGTTTTTGACAAATGAGAGCACACGCTCTTTTTGTGAAGAGTTTCCAAGCACCTGGGATAAGTGTTTTGGGCTGTAGCGTTCAAGAATGGTCATGATGCAGCAGTAATAACGATTTTGGCAAGCAATGCTTCAAGCTGGACAAAGGGGTCTGAGCCTTCAACCATGCGGAATTCGGTTTCGCCAATATCACTTATAATAGCAAGTTTTTTTGCTTGTTCAAGCTTAAGGTCAAGAATTCTTCGCTGTAATTGTTTTGCAACGTCAATACCTGAAAGTCCATACTTAGTCATCACGTCAAAAAGCATGTTTCGCGCGCGAATAAAATCTCCATCCCTACATAACGTAAGTACAGTCACTATTTCTGAGGGCCGCGCGTAATTGGCAAGCGTGTAGATTGCATCGCTTTTGATGTTTTTTGAAGTTGTTGCTGATGCTTGAAGCAGGTTTGTTGCTTTTCGCAAATCTCCTTCGCTCACAATTGCAAGGGCTTTGAACGCGTCCTCGCCAACGCGTAATCCTTCTTCATTTGAAACGCGTGAAAGCGCAGATATAAGGGATTCTGCATCAACCGGTTTAAACGAGAAAACCGCGCACCGGCTTTTGATAGGGTCAATAATTTTTGACGGGTAGTTGCAATCAAGAATAAATCGGCACGTTCCGGTGTATTTTTCCATGGTTCGCCGCAGCGCCTGCTGCGCGTCAGTAGTGAGGTTATCTGCTTCGTCGAGCAGGATGACTTTAAATGGTACCTCACTAAGAGCTTTTGTTCGCGCAAAATCCTTTACTTTCACGCGAATCACATCTATGCCGCGTTCATCGCTTGCGTTGAGTTCAAGAAAGTTTTTCGACCAGTTGTCACCAAAAAATGATTTTGCAATAATAAGCGCTGACGTGGTTTTACCGGTTCCTGCCGGCCCTGCAAACAAGAGATGAGGAAGTGTTCCTGAGTCAATGAAGCTTTGCAGGCGTGTGGCTACGTGCGCTTGTCCTGCAAGGTCTTGAAAGCGTTTTGGGCGATATTTCTCACTCCAAAGATCCATGTCACACCACAAGAGCAGGGGAGTATAAAAGAGTATTGTGCAAACCCATTACAAGAATGATTAAAAACAGAAACCAACACAAAACAGAGTATGATTCCAGTTATCATAGAGTTGAGCGTGCTTCTTTCTAAAACGCCTAAGCAGGTAACGCTTGTCACAAAAGATGAGGGCGTGCTGAGCATGCTCGAAGAGCAGGGAAGTCTTATTGCAAAACACACCGGAATCACGCATTTGCGCGCTCAAGCATTTGACCCTGAAGGTGTGCGCAGGGGTTTGCGCGTTGATTATGAAAAGGTTGAAGAACAATATGGCAAGGATACGCCAATTATTATAGGAAAGATTGCGACATTGAGTGCTGAGAGTGTGAAAAAAAATACAAAAGAGGGCATTATCATGCTCACGCTCAATGGTAAGGAGTACGCACTTGAATCCTCTTGGATTGAAGAACGCGTTGAAGCGCCTGAAGGTTTTACAAAAATCCAGTTTAGCAAAGGTTATATACTCTTTAAAGAAGAGTAGTGAGCAGTATGCCAAACATGATGCCTCTTGTTGTTAGTAACAATGTAGCCCCAGACGTGCAAAACACGTACGTTTCAGCGATTTTATGGGGTGAAGTGCTTGACATGATTGATTTTTTGTGCTATGACGTGCAAAACATGCGTAATCATAAAAAAGTCCGTGCACGAAGCATGGGGGACTTGTTGTATTGGCGCTTTGAAGACGTACCATTTTTTGTTGCAGGTTCACTTGACGCGTATGAGCAATGCAGTGTAGACACGCTGTTAGCAGACCATACCAAAAAGTTAGAAACAAAAGAACGTGTTTCTTTTAAGAAACTAAAAGAGTGGAATCAGCCAATAACAGAGTTTGCACGCGGGTATGAATTGCAAGGAATTCTTGAGAAAAACGAGTGGGACCCGCTTGATTGTGCTCTTCTTGGAGTGTATCGTGCACGAGAAAGCGCGCTTCCTGCAATTCTTGGCGTTGCCTATGAAAAGAAAGAACCAGTAAGCACGCTTGTGAGCGTGAATGTAAATGGTTCCTGGTGTTTTTTTCAAGCAGGTAAAGGGTTTTCAAAAGAAGCAATTTTTGATTACAAAAGCGGCAAAAAGAGTGTGCTTTTTGCCTTTTATCCACGCGATTCCCAGTGGTTTTAACTATAGGTCGTGTTATCAAACCATTTAAATACCCTAGTTCCTTTAAATAGGGTATAAAAAGGGTGATTAAAAATGGTTGATGAAATACATGAAGACTCTCTTAAAGGAGATATCACGGTTCAAAATATTGTTGCATCTGTTTCCTTGCACGTTGAAATACCTCTAGAAAAAGTCAGCACTGAAATCAAAAACACGGAATACGATCCCGAACAGTTTCCAGGATTGGTGTTTCGTATTCGCGACCCAAAAGTGAGCGCGCTTTTGTTTAGCAGCGGAAAAGTCGTGTGCACAGGCGCAAAAGAACGTGAAGACATTAACTTAGCTGTTCAAAAGATTATTGAAGCGCTCAAAACAATTGGCGTTGAAGTCACCAAAGAACCAGACATCAAAGTCCAAAATATTGTTGCAAGTGGCGACATTCACATGCGCTTAAACCTCAACCAGCTTGTGTTTGACCTTAAATACGCTGAATACGAGCCTGAACAGTTTCCCGGTCTTGTGTACAAATTGCCTCACAGCCACATCACCTTCTTGTTATTTGGCACGGGTAAAATTGTATGTACGGGAGCAGTAAACATTAAAGAGATAAACGAAGCCGTAGATACACTGGTATCCACATTAAAGGGTCTCAGTGATGGAACAAGAACAGGAGCTTAAGGAAACAAAGATAATTCAGCTATTCGAAGAATTCTTGCGCGATACGTATTATCGCGAGCTTGTTGACGCTACTGAAAGTGACAGCAAGAGCTTATTTATTGATTATGCCGTGCTTTCTATTACCAATGCTGAGCTTGCTGACGCGATTGAAAAACATCCAAAAAAGACGATTGATAGTTTCAAAAAAGCTTTGCAAAACATTGATTTGCCACGCACAGATATTAATCTGCGTTTTGTGAACGTGCCTGCAGGCATGATTGTGCCGATTCGAAATATTCGCAGCGAACACATTGGCAAGTTTTTTGCAATTGAAGGAACAATTCGTAATGCAAGCGAAGTCAGGCCCGTTTCAAAAGCAGCAGTTTTTGAGTGTTCTACGTGCGGTGCAGACAATATTGTAAAGCAGCGCGAAACTAAGTTCACTGAGCCAACACATTGCGTAAATAATTGCGTGCGAGCACGCTTTAAGCTCAAAAAACAGTTGTTAATTGACACGGTAAACGTGACCATTGAAGAGAGTCCTGAAACCCTTGATGGCGGTGAGCAGCCAAAGCGTTTGTTCGCGTTTTTAGAGGATGATTTGGTTTCTCCAACACGCGAAAAAGAAATCCTTCCTGGAAATAAAGTTCGACTAATCGGTGTTCTCAAAGAATACCCCGTGGTGCTCAGAACAGGCGGTCAGAGTACGCGCTACGAGTTTATCTTGGAAACAAATAATGTTGAACCGATTCAAAAAGAGTTTGAATCCCTTGATATCAGCAAGGAAGATGAAGAAAAGATTAAAGAAATTAGCAAAGAACCAGATTTATACTTGAAATTGCGAAAGTCCATTGCACCAAACATCTTAGGGTATGATGAGATTAAGGATGCGCTCGTGCTTCAAATCTTTGGAGGCGTGCGAAAAATGAGAAAAGATGGCACGAGTTCACGCGGAGATGTGCACATCTTGCTTGTTGGCGATCCAGGAACCGGTAAGTCGCAAATGCTCACGTACATGCATCGTTTAGCGCCAAAAAGCGTGTATGTAACGGGTAAGGGCACGAGCGCGGCAGGACTGACAGCCACGGTTATCAAAGATGAGATTTCAAAGGATTGGATTTTAGAAGCTGGCGCATTGGTGCTTGCAAACAAGGGTGTTGCCGTTGTTGACGAGTTTGACAAGATGGATCATGAAGACCGTGTTGCCATGCACGAGGCTATGGCTCAGCAAACCGTAACTATTAACAAAGCAAACATTCATGCAACGCTCAATGCGCAAGCAAGCGTGCTTGCTGCTGCAAACCCAAAACTCGGCCGTTTTGACCCGTATACGGTGATTACTGAGCAGATTAATTTGCAACCAACCCTGATTAATCGTTTTGACCTTATTTTTACGGTACAAGACATTCCTGACCAGCAGCGTGACGAAAAGATTGCAAAGCATGTGTTGCAAATTCATAAAAATCCTAAGGAATTTGACGCACCCTATGAAGCGAGTCTGTTTCGAAAATACGTGGCGTTTGCCAAAAAAACGTGCAAACCTGCGCTTACTGATGAAGCCATTGAAGAGATTTCAAACTTTTATGTGAAGCTTCGAACGCGCAAAGGCATGGATGAAAAAGAATTGAGCGCTATACCGATTAGTGCGCGCCAATTAGAAGCATTAGTTCGTCTTGCTGAAGCAAACGCGCGCATTCGCCTGCACAACAAAGTTGAGAAGAGTGATGCACGAAGGTCAATTGAGTTATTGCAGTATAGCATGAATCAAGTGGGTATTGACCCGGAGACGGGCGAGCTTGATATTGACCGAATTGTTACGGGTATCTCGCAGTCGCAGCGCAATAAGATACTTGTGCTAAAAGATATTTTCAAAGAGCTTGAATCAAAGCATGGCGAGCAAATTCCTATAGAAGACGTGCTTAAAGCAGCTGCTGCGCGGGGCATTGACGAAGGTAAGGCTGAAGAGATTATTAGCAAGATGAAGAAGAACGGCGAAGTGTACGAGCCGCGTCATGGCAGGCTCTCACGCATGAAATAGTTTGGCATGATTTTTGTTCTCTATTATCTAAACGTTTAAAGCAGTCAAAGGTGTCAGGGTATTTTGATGGACGAGCAGGAAAAATTTGTATTTAAAAAATACTGGTTATCCCAAGTTAAGTTAGGAACGTACACCGGGGATTGTCTGACTGTTGAGGCTGATAGGGTGTATCGCGTGAACACGATTGCAACGGTTGTGTCAAAGTTTGTGTCTGATGATAACAATTATGCTGCTATCATACTTGATGATGGGAGCGCAACAATCCGCGCAAAAGCGTGGAAAGAGGATGTTAATCGTTTTAGCCGTTTGGACGTGGGGGATTTAGTGAACTTTTTTGGAAACGTTCGCGAATATGAGGGGGAAGTGTATCTTGCACCGGCAATTATTACTAACATTCGAAACCCCAATTGGGAGGTAGCACGCCGGCTTGAGTTAGTAAAATTGCGTGGCAAACCAAAGGATGTGCTTGCGCGCGCAAACGTGGTCGAAAGCGATTTGCCACAAACCAAGGCTGACGCGATTGCAACAAAACCAGCAGTGCCACAACAGATTCAAGAGCAAAAACAAGTGCCAGGTGAGCAAACGCCAGTAAGCGCCAAAGAAGCAAGTTCGGCAAAACCGGTTGAGCAAAAAACTCCTGCGAGCGCACAAAAATCTCTTGAAGAGCCTAAAGCTGAGCAAAAAACGCCGGCTCCTGTGCCCAAAGCAGAAGAGTTAGTGAGCGCGCGCCAACTCGTATCAGTGATTCGCTCGCTTGATGCAGGTCATGGTGCGGATATTAACCTGATTATTGAAAAGAGCGGCAAGACCCGCGACCAAGTCATTGCCATTGTGCGAAACTTGATGGATAAAGGTGACGTGTACGAGCCAGAACCAAACAAGCTGAAAGTTTTGGAGTAAATTCTTTTTAGCAAAACTATAAAAAGCAGGGATTTATCGTGTTCTACTTATGGATGAGTCTGCATACAAGCAATTATTGGAAAAAGCGCGAAAAGAACTGCCTGAGGAAGTGTTTAAAAAATCACGTTTTACTGTGCCAAGTGTTGAAAGCTTTATTCAGGGAAAGAAAACAATTTTTTCAAATTTCGCAAAAATCATTGACTACATTAACCGCGACAAGGAACATGTCTTAAAGTTCTTGTCAAAAGAGCTTGCAACAAGCGCAGTTATTGAAAGTGGTAAGGCAGTATTTATAGGAAAATTTTCTGGCACGCAAATTGCTGACAAAATCAAGAAATATCTCAAAGAATTTGTAATATGCACTGAGTGCGGAAAACCTGACACGCATATGCAAAAAGAGAACCGCGTTACGTTTCTCAAATGTGCAGCGTGCGGTGCAACGCGTCCTGTTCAAAACATTTAGGATACCATGTTAGTGCGCATTCATGAGGTTGAACAGCAGGGGTTTAAAGAAATAGTTGTGGCATTATGCGATACAGAACTTATAGGCAAGACTCTTAGTGATGATTTTTTTGTTAATCCGCGCTTTTATCAAGGCGAACATCTGCGTAACAAAAGAGCGCTTGACGTGATTCGCGGCGCATCCATGGTAAACGCAATTGGAAACAAGAGCGTGTCATTTCTTATCAAACACGGGTTTGTAAAAGAAAACGAAACTGTGCGTATTGATGGCGTGATGCACGCACAAATATTTGTAGTTGAAGAGCGCCGCACATAAGGTAAGGGGGGTTCTTGCAAAGACTTTTAAAAGCGCTCAAGCTCTTTTGTTAGCAGTTATGAGTATTACCACTCGTTTTTGCGCGCTTTGCGGCAAAACCATTAATGAAAGTGTATTTTGCAGTGATTGCTCTATTGAAGCACACCCGCAAAGGATTGTTCGCTTGCGCCAATGCTCAAAATGTGGCACTATCTATCACGCAAATAAAAAAGTGACTATGGGCGTTGAAGATTTTCTCAAGCAAACATTTGGCGAGAACACACAAGCAGACATCACCTCGTTTGTGTGCAAGTATTGCAACCCTCAACAGTATCGTGCAAACGTGCAATTGCGTGGGTTTGATTTTAATGAACGCGTACTTGGACCCTACGCAGAGTATGTAAAGGAAGTTATCACTAAAAAAGAGGGTACTGACATGCATTTTGCAAATGCAGGCAAAGCATTTGATTTTGTGCGCGAGTTTAGAAAAACACATGACTGCACATTTAAAAAAACGAGTTCACTTGTCACGCAACGAAAAGATGGCAAGAAAGTGTATCGTCCAACCTTTCTTCTACGAAAGAAAGACTAAAAAAGGGCAAAACACCTCTTACTACTCACAACCCCACAAAACGTGGAGGATTGATACCATATGAAACTAATATCAACTGCAGAAGCATTCAAAAAATCCGGCAAAGTCACGCTTGGCGGCTGGGTTGATGAACTAAAAATTCTTGGAGGCCTCAAATTTATTTGGCTTCGGGACAAAACAGGAAAAATTCAGGTTACCGTTAATAAAAAGACTTCAAACAAAGAGGTGTTTAATGCAGTTGATACCCTCACCAAAGAAAGTGTTATTCTCGTAACGGGAATTATCAAAAACGTGCCGCAGGCACCTGGCGGAAAAGAAATAAGCCCAGAAAAAATTGAGCTTGTTAACAAAGCAGAACAACCGGTTCCGCTAGATATTTCAGGTCATGCAAATTCAGGTCTTGACGCGCGACTTGACTGGCGCTTTTTAGATCTTCGAAAGCCTGAACAGCAAGCGATTTTTCGCATTCAAAGCGTGATGAGTAACGCGTTTCGCCAACACTTTTACAATAAAGGTTTTACTGAAATCCAGCCTCCGTGCGTGATTGCAGCAGCAAGTGAAGGAGGTGCGGAATTGTTTCCGGTCATTTATTTTGATAAAGAAGCGTTTCTGGCACAAAGCCCGCAATTGTACAAGCAAATGGTGCTCGCATCAGGTTTTGATAAAGTCTTTATGACAACTCCAGTGTGGCGCGCAGAACCGCATGCAACACCACGACATTTGAACGAAGCACGCCAGTATGATATTGAAGTTGCATGGGCAAATGATACTGAAGCTCTTGACTATCTTGAAGAAGTGTTAATCCATATTATCAAGACAGTTAAAAAAGAGTGCAAGAATGAGTTGAAATTGCTTAAGCGTGATTTGAAAGTACCAAAAGCAGTGCGCATTACCTACACTGAAGCACTCAAGCAACTTGCAAACGAGGGCATTACAATTGAGTGGGGTCAAGATCTAACTCCTGAAGCTGAGCGAATGCTTTGCAAGGTGCATGGTGAAGAAAACTTTGTGTTCATTCAAGAGTGGCCAACTAACGTTCGCGCATTTTATTCAATGCCAAAAGAAGGCAATGAAAACGTGTGTCTTGCCTATGACGCATTGTATGGGGGTATGGAATTATTGTCTGGCGCGACTCGTGTGCATAAAGTAGATATTCTTGAAAAGCAATTGCGTGCAAAAGGGCTTGACCCTGCAAAGTTCAAGTTTTACCTTGACGCATTTAGATATGGGTGTCCGCCACATAGTGGTTGGAGTTTTGGCTTGGAGCGCTTGACTATGACTGTTTTGGGCTTGTCAAACATTCGTGAAGGAACGCTTTTTGCCCGAGACCAAAACAGGCTTACTCCTTAAAAATTAATTAAAATTTGAGCGTACACGCGCTCACAATTCTTTGTTTTATTTTCATTCAGTTACTTCTTCTTGAACATACATTCTAAAGTTAGATCGACTTTCATCAAAAATAGACTTTGCCGCACGCAGATGACCGGGGGACAAACGGCGCGGAGTGTCATCATGATGGGTTCTCACTTCCGCGGTAGCAAGTCGCAAATTTCGTGGGTTAGCATTTAACACATCGCGCTTTGTATAATATACACCACCAAAGAGTTTCGCGCGCAATAAAGAAAGGCGGATAGTATTCCCCGTTAAAGTATCGAAACGCTTCTCGTAAGGAAAGAGACTTTCATGACCAACAGGAGCATTTAGCAAATCAACGTTACCCGATGCGAGTATGTGAGTGCTCAATTCAACAGATTCTTTCTTATTAGATGGGTTGATGATAAGATATGAAATCGGACTATACTCATTCCTGAACTGTGTCACAGAAACATCCCTCAATAAAGGATTAAACTGATGAGGTAATGTCTTTGTAGTAAATGGGTCAAAGCTTGTATATGAATTGGAAATTGGAAGTAAACGATAAGGTGAAACGCTATCTAAAAGTTTAGCGACACTTTCTATTTCATAAGTATCAGATTTTGTTGTATCTACTAGTGAAACCCCATTCAATCCTCTCACCTGCTTTATACTTTCATATCCTAATGAATGCAAAACAAATCTCTCAGGCACAGCACTGCTCTCAGCAAAAATGAATTCTTTTAGGGTATCAATAATTTCGGGTACCCCCGGTTCGACATCAATGAAGGACGTGATAGTTTCCTCTTCAAAAACAGGTGACGGGGAGAATATAATATAATGGTCGTTTATAATATCAGAACAGTTCTCTATCGCTTCGAAAGGTCCAATTACACCAAACTTGCCAAAAATCCTCACCGCATCTTCAGGAACGAACACCACATAATTTTTGCTCACTTTTTCTTGGTTTGGGTTCTGAATCAGCAACATATCCAGTTTACCTTCATACCCCCATGTTTCTGTAATTGTAGGAAACGATTCAATAGTTTTTTGGAAATGAACAAAACCACGAAGGAAGAATCTTTTTTTATTTTGTGGATCATGTACAATCACTTCACCAAAAGTATGAAGCGTTTTGAAAACGGCGTTTCGCACCTCAGGCAAATAATCGGGGACAAGGGGATTTTGCGCCCCTAAGATAACATCTCTGGCAAACTGATCAATATTTTTTGCGGGTCGAATAAATGTATTATAATGTTTTGCATAATTCCTTCCAAAAAGAGGTGCTTTCAACATATGATTAAATCAAAGAAGTCAACTAATAAAAATAGTGGAGAAAAAAACTACACATTCCCTTTTTATTTTCGTGCCCGTTCTAGAATGAGTTGTCTGACCTTGTCAAGGTCTGCTGACACGCCCAGTTCTCGAAGGACTTGCCCAAGCAGGAAATTAACTGCTTTGTCTTGACCTGCTTTAATGTCTGCGACTGCTTTTTGATGTGCCTTCATGGCTTTGTCAACAGCACGGGTAAGCGCTTTTTCATCAGAAAGGGTTTTCCACCCTTTTGTTTCAACAATGGTTTTTGGACTCTCACCGTGCAAGAATTCATCTGTTTTGAGCACTTCTTTTGCCACTTTGTTTGTAATCTCTCCAGTCTCAAGCATTGAGAGTAGTTTCGCAAAGTTTTGAGGAGTAATCCTAACCTGCGCGATTGTTTTCTTTTGGTAGTGTAAGCTCTTAAGCAGAAACGTTGCTGTCCAGTTTGCAAGGTTTTGCGCGTTCTTGTAGTGTTTAAATGTTGCTTCAAAAAAGTCTGCTAATGCCTTATCAACAAGCACGAGCGCGTCAGCAACATCACGATTGAGTGCAAGGTCTTTAACAAACCGGGATATGCGCACGTCAGGCAACTCAGGCAGGGCGCGCTTTGCATCAGCAACTGCTTTTTTATTGATATCATAGAGGGGAAGGTCTGGTTCAAAGATGTAGCCATAGTCTGCTTCTTCTTCTTTTGTGCGCAAGCTCTTTGTAATGCCTGATGCAGCGTTAAAGTGGCGTGTGTGCTGTTCAATAGGCGTTTTTCGCTCGTAAAGCATTTTTTGGCGGCTGATTTCAAAAAGCAATGCTTTTTCAATGTTTTTTGCGCCAGTGATGTTTTTGATTTCAACACGGTTTCCGCCATGAATAGAAACATTTGCATCAGCTTTCATAACAAACGAGTCCTCATACACGCCAAGATGCTGGAGAATGCTCCGCAATTTTTGCATGAATTCGCGCGCCTGAGCAGGTGTTGACAAGTCGGGTTCGGTTACGATTTCAACAAGCGGAAGACCTGAACGGTTGTAGTCAACAAGTGTGTATTTTGAGTGAGTAATGTCCCCGCCAACGTGCACGAGTTTTCCGGGGTCTTCTTCAATGTGCACGCGTCGAAGCCGGATTTTTTTGTCTTTGCCATCAACTTTGATGATTAAGTAACCGCCTTGCGAGATAGGCAGTTCGTATTGGGTTGTTTGAAAGTTTTTTGGCATGTCTGGATAAAAATAGGTTTTTCTGCTAAAAAACATCTCAGAGCTGATAGTTCCATTAAGTGCAAGTGAAACAGCAAGAGCTTTTTCAAACACGCCCCGATTGAATGAAGGTTTAGCACCAGGCATGCCAAGACACGTGGGGCAGGTGTTTGTATTTGGTTTTCCTTCATCTTTGAAATTAGTTGAACACGCGCAGAATAGTTTTGTTTTTGTATTGAGTTGTACGTGCACTTCAAGACCTATCAGTATCATTTTTGTGCACCTCGCTCGAGGGTGTGTGCCACGCCGAGCACGCCTTGTTCCTGCAAGTGGTCTCCAACAACAAGCGCGCCAACGGGAAGTCCTTCAAGCGCGCCAACCTTCACTGAAGCATGAGGCATGCCGGTGAGGTTTGGACCTGAAACAAAAAAGTCAAGCGCGTAGACTTGCACGGGAGTGAGTTTTGAAACATCCTCAAACGTGGGGGGGAGTATGGGCATTGCTGGTGAAACAATAAATGAATGTTTTTTGAGGATTTTTTTGTATTCAGCAATAATTTTTGTGCGCACTTTCATTGCTTTAATATAATATTTTCCGCGATACCCGCTCATGCGCGCAAACGTGCCAAGAAGCAGTCGCCGTTTTGCTTCATCACCAAAGCCTTGTTCGCGAACCTCTGAGAACAAGGTAGTGTAGTCTTTTTCAACACTTTTTGGGTGCAATCCGTAACGCATACCCGCGTACTTGGCAAGGTTTGTTGACGTTTCACTCATAGCAATCATGTAATAATCCCACACACCATACGTGTCATTAAGGGGCATTGAAACTTCAGTGTAGTTAATGCGCGCATCATTAAGAGCAGAAAGAACCGTATCAGTAATGCGTTTGTCAACACCCTCTGCGTGAATTATTTTTGGAACCGCTATGTCAAGTCCTTTAACGGTTTTTGGAGTTAAAAGGGAGGACATTTTTTGGTTGAGTGTGGTCGGGTCTTTTGAATCAACTCCACTCATGACTTCAAGAAGGAGGCCGGCGTCGCGCACACGTTGAGCCATAGAACCAATCTTGTCAAGGGAATTTGCATAATCAATAAGACCATACCGTGAAACGCGCCCATAGGTTGGTGTGAGACCTGCAACGCCGCAATAACTTGCAGGCGCAGCAATGCTTCCGCCTGTACTTTCAGCAATACTAAGGTGAGGAAAATCAGCAAGCGCAGTAAATGCTGCACTCCCGCTTGATGAGCCGCCGCAGACTCTGCGCGCATCATGAGGATTTCGTGCAGGGGTGTAACCAATACCCGTATTCGTGCCAAACGTGCCGTAGCCGAATTCATCTTGAGCTGTTTTTCCAATAATAATAGCACCTTCTGCTTTTACGCGTTCAATAACTGTTGCGTCAAAAACGGGTTTGTAGCCTTTGAGAATTTTGCTTCCAGCAGTGCTTTCTGTGCCTTCAACACAAATACAATCTTTTACACTAATTGGCACGCCAGCGAGTTTTCCTTTTTTGTTAAAGGTTTTAAGCTGCTTTTTTAGGTCAGTCTCAGAAACAAATGTGTTCATGAAGTGATATTTTTCATTGAGCTTTTTTGCATGTTCAACCGCTTGTGCTACTATGTCTTTAGCATCAACTTTGCCTTTTTGAACATCAGTAACGTATCTGTGAATCATGCAATACTCCCTGTTTTGAACATGCTATCTTCTTTTTGAGTTGTGTTTGAAAGTGCCTGTGCAGGGGTAAGAGACTTTTTGGGAGTGTCTTCTCGAAACACGTTTGCAATGCGAACAGGATGAAACGAAGCAACTGTTCCTTCTACATCAAGTTCGTCGAGTTTTGAGAATGCATCCAAAACGTCGCTAAAATCATTTGAGAATCGCACCAGTTCCTCATCAGAGAGCTTGATACGCGCGATACTGGCAACTTTTTTGACAGTTTCCTTTGTTACACGGCTCATAACGTCAATACATGTTAAAATGCTTTAAAAAGTTATGTAAATGAAACTAGAAAAAAACACACCATAAAGATTTTTAAGACGCAGTGAAAATATTCTGGTATGCTCTGCTAAACTCGGTTAGCAGGTTTGAGATTATGCAGTTATGGCTCTCACTAAACGCGTTCATTTGATTGGAACTGGCGGAACTATTGCTATGGTTAAAAACAAGAAGGACGCGTATGTCCCTGCAAAGAGTGCACAAGAATTGATTGATAACGTCCCGGAAGTTAGTGCGCTTTGCAACAAAAAAAAGCGCAGTATTGAGCTTAGTTCAGAAACCATGAGCAGTATTGACAGCTCAAACATTACTACTGCTCATTGGAAGGCGCTTGGAGAGCGTGTGATGAGCGCGTATGAAAAAGGCGTTGAAGGCATTGTTATCACGCATGGCACGGACACGCTGCAATGGACAGCACAATACCTTGGATTATCATTTAAAAACGTAAGCATTCCCCTAGTTCTCACCGGTTCACAAATTCCCATTGGTCAGTCTGGCAGTGATGGTATTGAAAATTTAACAAACGCGATTGATGTTGCAGGATGTCTTACACCCCTTAATGCGGTGTCTGTTGTGTTTGCACACAAAATTCTTGGCTACAAAAATCTTCTCAAAACAGAGATTTGGGATGCAGACGCGTTTGACACTCCAGAATACGCCTATTATGGAGTCATAAAAAATAGAGTAACACAGTATACACAACACTTCAAAACACCAAAAAAAACAATGACCTACAATAGTGACTGGAATTTTAACACCGACCTTATCACACCAACACCCGCAATGGACCCCAAACGTCTTGAACACGCGCTTTTAGGTCTTGATGGGGCAGTTATTGTCGGGTATGGTGCGGGTCATGTGCGTGTTGAACAAGAAAGCCTGCTTGAAGTGCTTGCCGCACAGTCAATTCCCCTTATTATAACCTCGCCTGCAAAAGGTGATTTTGATTTAAGCAGGTATGAAGTGGGAATAAAACTCAAGAAACAGGTGATTATTGCATCAAACCTCACACCAACATATGCGCAGATGAAATTGCAAAAACTTCTTGGTGAAAAAAAAACCTATCAACAGATAAAAAATGCGTTTGAGAGCAATGTATAGATGATTTGCGCATAATATTAATAAATTTCAAATACTGCCAGAGAAAGTATGGACAAAAACGTATCCTCGATTGATGAGGTTTTAGACTATCTTGAGAAGATCACTACAAAATCTCAATATTTTGAAAAAATAGACAAATCTTCAAAAGATGCACTGCAAAAGCTTGTTTTGCATAACACACTCAAAGAAGTCATACACTGCCCGTTGTATTTTAAAGACGAAAAACTGGTTTCAGTTAATCTGCCTCCTGAACCTACCAAAAAATCATGGTTGTTTGGCATTCTGTCATGGAACGAACCCAATTATGATGCAAAAAAGTCTCTGATTGAAACACTCTTTGACACGCTTGAAGTCACCTATCAAAATGAGACAATTGGTTATGGACACATGCTTCGAAAAGCACATGAAGTAAATGCAGGACATGCACGTGCGTACGCTGCAATGCTTAAGGAGGATTCAAAAAATGTGCAGAGCTATAAAACATTGATTAACCTTCTTGATGGCGAGAAAAACTTGGAAGATGAACTCACACAGGAGCGCGTGCTCAAGCGTGACTGGCTTTCAATCAAGTATCGATACCGATGAAACTACTTGCTGCTATTCTTGCACTCAGATTACGTTATTAGATACAGTAAAACAGGCGAGCAAAAATATGCGGATTTTAACGAAATTTGGGGAGAAATGGTGTGGAGCGTTTTTACTAATCTCGTACGAGAAACAATAAAAAAATATGAACAAGGCAGTTCTCCAAAGCTTTAAAAGCCATGTCGTGTTCGTAATAGACTAATGGCGTATTATAAAAAACGAAAAAACGAACCTGATGAAGAGCATGTGCGCGTTATTCTTCCAAACAAGAATAAAGGCGAAGTGTTCGGCTACATCGAGCGAAAAGCAGGCGCGTACCGCATGTATGTCCGCTGTGCTGATGGAAAGGTTCGCATGTGCCGCATCCCTGGTGCAAAACGACGCAGGATGTGGATTCGCGAAAACGACCTTGTTATCATAAAACCATGGGAGCTTGAAGAAGACACCAAAGGAGATATTGTGCATTTATACACCAAAGGACAGGAAGCAAACTTGCGCGGCCGTGGCTTTTTGAAAGCGTTTGAGACCGAGATATGAGGCAAGACAAGCTTAAGACGTATCAAAACGTGTTTGATAAGACTACGCTCACGTCATTATACAAGCTCTCAGATGGTGGGTACCTAAAAGAATTATTTGGACGAATTGCTGAAGGAAAAGAAAGCCACGTGTTTTATGCAACAAACCAGCGAGATGAACCTGTTGTTGTCAAGATTTTTCTTGTTGAAGCATCAGATTTCAAAACAATGAACAAATATATTAAAGGCGACCCACGCTTTCAAGGACTTAAACGAAAAAAACGAACGCTCGTACACGCATGGGCAAAAAAAGAATACCAAAACATGCTACGCGCGCGTGATGCAGGTATTCACGTACCAACACCTTACGCTATCAAAAACAACGTCCTTATTATGGAATTTATTGGCAAAAAAGGATTTGCTTCACCGCTTGCAAAAAATTCCGTGCCAAAAAAAAAGCAGGACTGGAAAGAATGCATTGAACACATGATTAACGCATTATGGAATGACGCAAAATTAGTACACGCTGACTTAAGTGAGTACAACATTCTTAACCACAATGGCGAACCTGTTTTTATTGACTGGAGTTCAGGCGTGCTCGTGCAACACCCGCTTGCAAAAGAGTTCTTAGCAAAAGATATAAAAAACATGTTTGCATGGCTCAAAAGTATTGGCGCAAAGCCAACAAGTGAAGAAGAGTTTTTTAAACACGTGATAGGCAATGTTTAGTGAAATCATACGCGTACCAAAAGAACGCTTGAGCGCGCTTCGAGGCGAGAATGGCACAATCAAGAAAGAACTAGAAGACACGCTCGACATTGCCCTTGACATTCGTGAGGATGGCGAAGTGTTTATTGAAGGCGAGAGCATTAATCTTCTTACCGCAAAAGCAGTAGTACGCGCAATCGCACGCGGTTTTGATGCGCGAACCGCGCTTCTTCTCACACAGCATGACACATACGTGTTTGACATGCTTGACATTACTGAATTTTCAGGAAAATCAAAGAATTCTATGATGCGCCTCAAGGGAAGAGTTATTGGCAGGGAAGGTAAATCAAAGCGCAAAATTGAACGCCAAACAGGAACAAACATCGAAGTATATGGTAAAACAATAGGTATCATCGGCCAAGCAGAACAGGTTGCAATAGCACGAAAAGCAGTGACTATGTTGCTTGAAGGAGCAATGCATTCAACAGTATCACGCTTCCTTGAAAGAGCTCAAAACGAGCTTCAGACAGGGTTTGTGCGCGGTTTTGAAATGTAGCGGTTATGCCACAAATAGATTTAAAAACGTGACCCTCCTTAAACAATTCACTTTTATAACGCTCAAAATGGTAGTGAAAAATGGCAGAAGGCATACATGCAGAAGAACTTGCAAAAGAACATAAGGCAGTATCTGTCGCAGAATTTTTTGAAAAAAACCGGCACTTGCTTGGTTTTGGAAGCAGGCGCCAAGCACTTATCACGTGCGTCAAAGAAGCAGTTGACAACAGCCTTGACGCGTGCGAAGAAGTAAGAACCTTGCCTGATATCCTTGTTGAAATCAGAAAAGTAGAAGGACGAGAAGACCGTTTTCTTGTCTGCATTGAAGATAATGGACCTGGAATTGTAAAACGGAATTTGTCAAAAGCATTTGGAAAACTTTTATACGGTTCAAAATTTCATGGCAACAAACAGGGGCGCGGTCAGCAAGGTATTGGCATCACGTCATGCGTTCTCTATTCACAGCTCACTACCGGAAAATCATCGCTTATTATTTCAAAAACAGACAAAAACGAACCAGCACACTTTATAAAGCTTATTCTTGACACGAAAAATAATGAGCCGCACATTGTTGAGGAAGGCGGAGACAAGAGTTTCAATCATCGCGGAACCCGCGTTGAGCTTGAGATTGAAGCTGAGTTTCTTGCAACAGGAAAACAAAGCATTCACGAGTACCTTAAGCGAACCTCTATTGTGAATCCTCACGCGCGACTTATGTTTATTACACCAGAAACCGAGAAGATTTTGTTTCAACGCTCAACAGAAAAACTGCCTGAACTTGCAAAGCGAATCAAACCGCACCCTGCAGGACTTGAGCTGGGCACCTTAATGAAAATGCTTCGTGACACAACAAAAAAGACACCCACCAGTTTTATGAGAACTGAGTTCTCAAGCATTGGCGCAAAAACAGCGCAAGAAATTCTTGCAAAAGCAAAATTAAGCGACCGGACAAAACCAAACATGCTTAATCGCGACCATGCTGAAGCGCTTCTCAAAGCAATGCAAAATGTTGCAATTCAAGCCCCGCCGCTTGATTGTTTAAGTCCAATTGGTGAGGATGCGCTTCTCAAAAGCATTAAGAGCGAGATTACTGCTGAGTTTTATACCACAGTAACGCGAAAGCCAACAGCGTATCGGGGAATGCCATTCCAAATTGAAGTAGGGCTCGCGTATGGTGGTGATTTGCCGCGCGATAAGAAAGCAAATGTTATGCGTGTTGCAAACAAGGTGCCACTAGTGTATGAGGATTATGCATGCGCAATTACGCAAGCAATAAAAAAAACAGATTGGAAACGATATGGTATTGAAGTGCCGGGTGGTTTTCCAAAAGGTCCGCTCATTGTTATTGTGCACATGTGCAGCGTGTGGGTTCCGTTTACAAGTGAGGGAAAGCAGGCAATTGCAGGCTATCCTGAAGTAATCAAAGAAATGCGTCTTGGAATTATGGAAGCTGCGCGAAAAATGAATGTGTATTTGCGACGAAAGTTTAAGATGCGTCAAGAGCAGGAACGCGTGAACACATTTGTCAAATACGCACCAGAAATTGCTAATGCTCTTTCTGAACTCACCGGAGAAGACGAAAAACGCATTCAAAATGTGATTAATTCATTATTGGTAGATAAGTATGGTGAACAAGCAATCAGAAGAGAAGGGTAAACGCGATTTAGCAAAATTGAAAAAGCTAGGCGAGCAAATTCTCGCACAACTAGAGGTACGAAAAAACCCCACACTCTCTATTCCTATTCGAAGTCTTTCAAACACCTATTATGATGAAAAGAAAGGCATTCTTCAAATTGGCAATAAAACCCAAAAAAGGTACTATTTGAATCTTGCACACGCGCGAAAGTTCATGCAAAACATGCTTGTTGCTGCTGAGACAAAAAAACTGATTGAAAGCGGCAAGACAACAAGTATTCGTGACTTGTATTACATGCTCAAGCACACAATCAGCAATTCAAAAGAAAACACGTTTGAAGAACAGGAAGAATCAAATCCAATGATTGAAGATTTGGAAGTTGAACTTGACATTTTGCGCGAAGATTTACACTTGTACGCGTCAAACCGTGGTTCACTTGTGGGAAACATCACTATTGAGGATAGTGGTGACACTATTGAAGCGCGCAGAATGGGCAGTGGGGGTTGGAATATTCCTTCCATTGTTGAAGATGACGTGATTAATTTCAAAAATTGTGATGCTGACTTTGTCTTGTTTTGTGAAAAAGACGCCATGTGGCGCAGACTTAATGAAGATAAATTCTGGCAAAAGCATAATTGTATTCTCATGCATGGTCAGGGTATGGCACCGCGCGGAGTGCGACGACTGTTGCACCGCATTGACAAAGAATTAAAACTCCCTATCATAGTATTTGTAGATAACGATCCGTGGGGTCTCTACATTTATTCAGTTATCAAACAGGGAAGTATCAATCTCGCCTATGAGAGCAAGCGCATGGCAGTGCCAAAAGCGCGTTTTGTTGGTTTAAGCAGTTATGATCAGGAAAAGTTCAAACTGCCAAATAATGTGTCTATTAAATTAACCAATATTGATATAAAGCGCAGCAAGGAAATGCTCGCCTACCAGTGGTTCCAAAAAAAGGACTGGCAAGACGAAATCAAGCACATGCTCAAAAAAGGCGTGAAGCTCGAGCTTGAAGCATTGAGCAATAAGGGTATTTCATTTGCAAGTGAGACCTACTTGCCGCAAAAAATCAAAAACGAGGATTACCTAACGTAAGATTTTTGCAAGTTTTTTATAAAACATAAATAATTGGTGCCATTCCCAGTCGCTTTCTTTTAAGTGCTCAAGCAGTGAATGGTTTTTTCAAAAACGTGGGCAAGCACGAGAATTGCTCGCTTCTCATGCCTGTTTGTGCCGTGATGCGCGGCACACGTTTTGTGCCAATAAAACAGCACTCATAACCGGTAAGACACTGTTTGAACATACTGTTGTTTGTTCACCTTAGTGGGCAACCGTGTTTAAGCGAATTTCTGCATTTTTGTTGCTAACATAAACGTTTAAAAAGTGTGAAGGTTTTGTCAATGAGTACTTTGCCTTGGTAGCTTAGCAGGTAGAGCACACGGCTGTTAACCGTGAGGTCGCAGGTTCGAGTCCTGCCCAAGGCGCTTCTCATACACGTCTAGTAACTCTTTTTAATGACTCTTGTTTGTTTGAGTGGTATGGGATTGCTTTCTTTTTTGAAGCCAAAACAAACTAGTGCACCAAAACAGTGGGATTATGGCACACCTCTTATTGACCTGCAAACCATCAAAGAGCTTGTTGAACAAATAAATCAAAACCCTTCTGAGTATTGTGTTGTGTGGTTCAATCTAAAAAATAGTCCGAAAAACGAAACATATCAGATAGTGCAGGCTCATGTTGAGGGTGTGTATTTAACAAAGCAAAGTGGCGGGCAACTACGCGCTCATTGGTACTGGGACATTGGAACTAGTGGGAAAACGCGTGTTGATGCAATCACGCAGGTATATCGGAGTTCAGACAAGCGCGTGATATACCATAATTCCGAGCTTGAAGCGTTTCTCAAAGAAAATAACCCTATGAATGTGTAAGTTGTGTTCATAACCTTTTTAAGCCCAAACAAAAGGAGATAGACTCAAAATGAGCGTATTAACTGACACTGACAGAAGGGTAATAAGCGGAATCATAGGCTCTGCACTCTTTAGACCAATTACTAGTCTTGAAGAGATGAGCGCATTAATCCATGCAGACAAGACGTGGGATTACACCTACACATTTGATTACGAAGAAAAGGACCGGAAGTTGGTTGTAAGTCTTTTTGCTAAGAATTATTTTCTTAGCGACATTAAACCCCTTGTTTCAAAGGCAACAAGCGCAAAAAATTTGGTTGAACGCTACGAGTCTGAGTGCGTGCAAAATCATATTACGCGTCTTGGCGGCGTGCTTGATAAAAAACGCCAAGCGTTGCTTGATGCTGGCATGACCTATGATTTTATCCCCCAACCTGAAGCAAACAAACTTGTCATGATGCGCCATGACATTAAAGCACATGGGTTTGATAACGCGCAGTTACTATTTGAAGCGTACAAAACCCAATTTGCAACCTATCTTCATTCTGAACTTTCAGAATGTTTGGGTCAATTAAGCGCGCCTCTTATTGAGGATGGTAAGATAGTTCTGCCAAGCCGTTTTCTCTTTGAGAGCGTTTCGTGCAAGGGTTGGATGCAAAACAAACAGGGATATGATGTTATACTTGAAAAAGCAGTACTAAAGAAAGTAGGTTAGCGCAGGAATTTACCTACATCAGCCACGTTTTTAACGCGATCCCCCTGCCATATTCCCATGCCAAGACAGTCTCCTTCACGGTTGAAGACGAGAACGCTTCCGCTCAGCTCTCCTGAGACAACAGCGCGCTCGTGGATGTCATTTCCGTGCGTGAACTTTTCTACTGCTTTATTTGAAATAATGACTCGGGGGAATGGGGTTTTTGCAAGCTCAAAGCATGCATTCATGCTTGGTGTGTCTTTTGTTCCCAAAAAGAGTTCTGAATAAAGGAAGTTTCGGCGTGTGGTGTTTGTAAGAAAATAGTTACCGTCATGGTTAGCAAGGGTTCCTTTATTTTTGAAATAGGTGAGTGCAGGGTTCATTTTTTCAACTCACCTACATAAAATCCCACCAGTCCATTAGGATTCGGAAGGAATTGTTTTTTTCGCTTAAGGGTAAGACCAAGCACGCTTTGTGCATAGTCAGTAACGCCTTCATTTTCAAGGGGGTCAATACTGCAAGTGGAATACGTTATCACACCACCTTCTCCAAGCACATCAGCAGCGCGCGAAAGGAGACTTTTTTGTTTTTCAGCATATTTTTTGATGTATGAGAGTGTAAGTTTTCGTGCAACGTTTTTGTCTTTCATCACAATACCTGAAGCAGAACACGGCGCGTCAAGAAGGATTTTAGAAAAAGTCATGTTAAGATCTTTAATTTGGAGCGCGTCAAAATTAAAGAATGTTACATTTCTGGTTCCCATGCGCTCAAGGTTTGCAAGCATTGCCTCATTTTTTCGTTTGTCAGTATCAATGGCAACAATAGTTCCCTGATTTTTCATAATCTCAGAGAGGTACGTTGTCTTTCCGCCAGGAGCAGCGCTCATGTCAAGCACCACATCTGTTGGCAGAGGATTAAGCCAGCGAGGCGGAATCATTGATGTGAGTTCCTGAATGTAAAAATAGCCAAGCAAGTGTTCGAGAGTTGCGCCAAGATGTTTTCTCTCGCGCTCAATTACAAAGCTGTCTTTGAGCATGCCTGCTGAAAGTTCAAAACGCTGTTTTTCAAGACGTTCTCTAAGCTGATGAGCAGTGATGCGCAGCGTGTTCACGCGCAAGGTTCGCTTGAGCGGGATAAAACATGAGCGCACCACATCAGCACCATACAATTGGGTGTAGCGTTGCTGGATTTCTTTTTCAAACACAACCGTATCCACGCGCACCACGCTATTAAAACGTGCCGTTATGTTGTAGTAACGTTTTTAAGAGAGTTTGGCGTGTGCTTGTTTTACACTATCGGGCCCATGGCGCAGCCTGGAAGCGCGTTGGTCTTATATGACATCCTTTGGGACAACAGAGTGTTTAGGAAAACCAAAGGTCGTGAGTTCAAATCTCACTGGGCCCACTCAATTTTTTTTGGTGCAGCTTTTTTCTAAAAAGGTGCAGTGGAATCCCTCTGGGCCCACTCAATTTTTTTTGGTGCAGCTTTTTTCTAAAAAGGTGCAGTGGAATCCCTCTGGGCCCACTCAATTTTTTTATATCTGCTAGGTATACTGTTATGGTATGGGAAAATTAGTACTTGTTCGCCACGGCGAGTCTCGCTGGAATTTGACAAACCAATTTACGGGCTGGGTTGATGTTCCACTCAGTGAAAAAGGCGTCCGCCAATCAGTGCGGTGCGGAAAAGAACTTTCCCCATTAAATATGGATATAGCGTTTACATCAACACTTGAGCGCGCGCATGAAACGCTTACGCTTATTCTTGCCTATCAAAAACGTGAGAGCGTGTTTTTGCATCAAGGAAAACAAGACGCACGGGCGCGTCATCCTGTTCGCGCAAAAAAAGATGAGATTCCTGTGCACATGCATTCTGCATTAAATGAACGCTACTATGGCAAACTGCAAGGTTTGAATAAAGATGCTGCTCGAAAAAGATGGGGTGCAAACCAAGTGTTCACATGGCGGAGAAGTTGGGATACCAAACCTCCTGGCGGGGAGTCACTAAAAGACACGTACAAACGCGCAGTTCCCTACTTTAAGAAAACAATCATGCCACAGGTACAAAAGAGTAAAAACGTGTTGGTATCTGCACACGGGAATAGTTTACGTGCTATTATTAAATATCTTGACGCCATTCCTGATGAAAAAATTCCGTTTCTTGAAGTTCCGCTTGCAAAGCCGGTTGTGTATGAGTACAAGAATAAGATGCTCAAACATATGGTGTAAACCTTTAAAAACTAATTATAATAGTAATACTCAAACAGAAATAGATGCCCTTGTCGTCTAGTCCGGTCAAGGATTTCGGACTCTCAATCCGAAGACCCGGGTTCAAATCCCGGCGAGGGCACTTTCTTTTTCTTTTGGTACAGCTTTTCTTTTGCTAAAAGAAAAGGTGTTGTGAAATTCAGACGAGGGCACTTAGTTCTCACTTTTTCTCTTCTTATTGTGAACTACTGTGCAGAGAATTTCACTTCTTTAATTTTTACAGACGGTATATATAGTGTTTGCGTTTTTTTTCCGAATAGTTAACACAAGTATTAAATGAGATTGAGCCGTGCTTTGTTACTTACATGTACAAACGCTTTCACATCAACACGTATGATGATGCAGAACCCACGTACTTGAAAAAATCTGAGACGCATCCTTTCAATCCTCGTGTCAGCAAGATAGGTCTTGCTAAAATGCTTGCAAAAGAAGCACTTCATTTGAACAAAGAATTACTTACAAAGGAAGGTAGAGATTACATGCTCAGTCGTCCCTGCATTTATGGGGTGTTTTCGCGCCCTGTTGGCGGTTTTTGGCCGGTAAAAGAGAAGTGTACTGGCTGCATGCGGTGCGTGCAAGAGCATCCTGACATGATTACTGTTGAGCACAATCCCAAATTCTATTTTCTTGAGGATTCATATTGGATGCCTGAACGTGATGTGCGTGAAACGCCTGTGTCGCGCGTTCATTTTGAAGCGCGAACCGGAAAAATTCTCGTGCGGGGCATGGGATACACGGGTTATTTTGCAGGACAGGGGTGGGATTCATTATGGACTGACATGTCTGAGATTGTGCGCCCAACGCGTGATGGCGTGCATGGGCGCGAATACATTTCAACTGAAGTTAATCTAGGAAGAAAACCAGCACACGTTGATTTCAAAGCGCCAGTAAACACGCTTGACGCGCCGCTTCCTATTTTGTTTGATTCTCTTCCAAAAAACATGACAAATCAGGATATTATGAACGCGACTAAACGCGCGGCAAGCGAGATTGGCACGTTTTTTATTGAACGCCTTGAGAACGTGCTTTTGCTCGCAACGCCTCACGTTCTTGTGCCCTTACTTGACAAACATAATATGAATCTCATTGACTGTTTGGAGTCAGCACCTGCCGTAGAGTATGTTGGAAACCGTGATGTGTACGAATCAGCTCAAACATTTGGCACGCCGGTGTTTGCGCGCATCCCCTTTAACAAAGATGTTGTTAGACATGGAACACGGCTCGTTGAGGATGGTGTTGACGGGTTACACGTGTATGCAAATTATCATGGCATGAGTTTTGATTCTAACACGTTTTTCAAAGACGGGCTCAAAGATTTGCATTACGCGCTTGTTAAAAATGGCTTGCGCAGTCAGGTTTCCATTATTGCAAGCGGGGGGATTACCCTTGCAGAACACGTACCAAAAGCGATTTTATCAGGAGCTGACGCTGTTGGGCTTGACACCACGATTCCTATTGCATTAGAGTACAAACTTAAAGGAAATTGTGTGCTGCCAGAAAAAAGCAGCATACAGCAGCGCAGTCTTGATGTTATGTGGGGGCAAAAACGCTTAGTTAACCTCATGGCATCCTGGCATTCTCAGCTTATTGAAGTAATGAGCGCGATGGGCGTGCGTGATGTGCGAAGACTGTCTGGCGAGACAGGGCGCTTGATTGAGAATACGTACATTTCAGAAGACTGGTTAGGTGAGACAATAGTATGAACCTTGACGCGTACACAAAAAAACATAGAAACAACATTCAGTCTGGCGTGTACCTTAGTGATGACTCAGATTTTGAGCGTTTAAAAAAAAGTTTTGCAGGCTTAGGCAACAAGAGGTGGAGTCTTGAACTTATAGTAAGCACGTGGTATCAGGCAAGCCAAGGTAAACCCCCTCGAGATTGGGAGTACAAAACAGGACTGTCTCGCGGAGGTTTTGACGCAATTGAATTTGCTTTTCCCTACACACTTGAAGATGAAGTTGTTTCACAGGATTCTATTGATTTGTCTATTGATTTGAACAAACGAAGTACAGGACAAAAGATTAGCATCCCTCTTCCAACCTATGGTGCAGGAATGTCATATGGTTCAGTAAGTCTTGCCACAATGCTTTCGCGCGTTAAAGCAGCAAAACAGCTTGGCACGTTTTCAAGCACGGGTGAAGGAGGATATCCTGAGGAGTTATTACCGTATAAAGAACATGTTATAACACAAGTTGCAACAGGCATGTTTGGCGTGACTGAAAACACGATTAAGCATTCACGCATTGTTGAGTTAAAATATGCCCAGGGCGCAAAGCCAGGTCTTGGTGGTCACTTGCTTTCACCAAAAGTAACAGAGAGCGTTGCAAAAATGCGCGGCTCAGTAAAGGGAGTGAGTTTATACTCACCATTTCCCTTCCACAGTGTGTACTCTGTTGAGGATCATAAGTCTCATCTTGAATGGATTAAAACAATTAATCCGTCCGCGCCGGTGAGCGTAAAAGTTTCCACGCCCTCGGATATTGATATGGTTGCAGTAGGAAGCTATTATGCAGGCGCAAACATCATCAATCTGGATGGCGCGTATGGCGCAACTGGCGCTGCACCTGAAATCGCAAAGAAAAACATTGCCATGCCCTTAGAGTACGCGATTAATAAAACGCATACATATCTTGTAAAAGAAGGTGTGCGAGATGAAGTCGTGCTTATGGCAAGTGGTGGCATAAGAACTGCGTATGATGTTGCAAAAGCGATTGCGCTTGGTGCGGATGGGTGCGTGATTGGCTCAGCTGAACTCATCCCGCTTGCGTGCACGCAGTGTGGAAACTGCGAGAGTGGAAGGGGGTGTCAAGTAGGTATTGCAACAACAGACCCCGACTTATCCCGATTAATTGACAATGAGTGGGGAGCTAAGCGCATTGTCAATATGTATGATTCTTGGAAGATTCAGTGGAAGGAGATTCTTGCACAGCTTGGCATGAAACGCATTACTGAACTTCGCGGGAGAAAAGACCTGCTTAAAAAACGGGGTGTGCCTGCATGACTGCTGATACAATTATTTCTTCACGAAAAAAATTAGTGCCACACTATACTACGAATACGCAGTCTCCTGCTGAAGGAGGGTGCGGCGTGCTTGGCGTTGCTTCAAGTGCGCCAATCCACGGGCGGTATTTACTTGAAGCATTAGCACAAATGAGAAATCGCGGCAATGGCAAAGGAGGTGGTATTGCTTCTGTTGGTCTTGATAATACCTGGTTTGGTGTAAGCGAAAACGTGATGAAACAGGATTATTTGCTTCAAATCGCGTATTTGGATGATGTTGACAAACAAGTGGAAGAAGAACACATCAAACCACTTTTTGATATTGACCACACATTTTTGTACAACACTAAAGAACACGCCTCACAAGGTCTTAGCATACGCCCTCCTCATGTTAAGTCATATTTTGCGCGCGTAAAAGAAGAGCGCGTCAAGGATTTTTCAAAACAGTTGCCCGGTCTTTTGCGCACTGCTGTTGAAGATGAGCTTGTGTACCAAAACTCGTTTCAGCTTAATAATGCGTGGTATAGTTCTCTTGGAGAGAAAAAGGCGTTTGTGCTCTCGCACGGCAAAGACATGATGGTCTTAAAGCTAGTAGGATATGCTGAAGATGTTATCACCCATTACTGTTTAGAGGATTTAGCAGCCCACCTGTGGATTGGCCATCATCGTTACCCTACAAAGGGAACCGTATGGCACCCGGGTGGCGCGCATCCATTTGTAGGTATGCAACACGCACTCGTGCATAATGGCGATTTTTCAAACTATCAGGGAGTTAAGAATTATCTTGCACAGCAAAACATGCACCCGCTCTTCTTAACAGATACTGAAGTTGGTGCATTATTGTTTGACTTGTACGATCGCGTGTACGATTACTCCCTAGAACACGTGATTGAAGCAATGGCACCAACAACAGAACGGGATTTTGAAATGCTTGACAAGACTAAAAAAAAGGAGTACAAAGCATTACAAAAAGCCCACATTATGGGCTCTCCTGATGGTCCCTGGTTTTTTATCACTGCAGGAAACAATCATAAAAAAAATGAGTATCAGTTAACAGGGATTACTGACACCTCCATGCTGCGCCCGCAAGTGTTTGCATTGCTTGACGAGCCAGACCAGAAAATAGGTCTTGTTGCTTCAGAACGCCAAGTTATCAACGCGTTTTTGCGCGGGTTATATAAACACAAAAAAATTAGCGTGAAATTTGCTGATAAGTACTGGAATGCGCGGGGAGGAAGTTATACTGATGGTGGCGCGTTCACATTTGCTGTTAACAAGGACACGCGAGAATTAGAGTGCAGAAACAAGTTTGGAGAAAAAGTTAGGGTGGATGAATAATGGAATATTCATGTCAGAGAATGTTAGAAAAAGATAGTGAGATAGGCTATCTTATTAGAGAAACACAAAACAATGGAACGAGTCTTAGAAAAAAAATCAACACTCTCAGTTTTATCTATGATGCTGCACTTACTAACACGCGCCACAGGAGAGCAAGCGTGCTCACGCAAGTTGATAATGCGCTCATTGACCTCTTGTATCAAATCCCGCGCATCAATGAGCAGGCAGGGGATATTGTGCGTGTTGGTTGGGATTATCGCGGCAAACTGAGCAAACCAGAAACACAGGACGCGTTACTTGTAATTGATGCAAAAGACTTCCCCACTGGTGATGAAATGCTTGGAGAAGAGACGCTTGCAGCCTATCTTGTGCAGGCACACGAGCGGGGCTGGGATAATTTTATGGTATTTAATGCGCGTGGCCAAAAATTCATTGGAACAGGTTTTGGTATGCCAAAAGAAAAAGTAAGTATTGACATATTTGGCGATTCTGGCAATTATCTCGGTTCAGGAGTGCAAAACACGCGTGTAACAGTACACGGCGCAGCCCAAGACATGGCAGGCCAAATAATGAATGGAGGTTTGCTTGTGATTCATGGCGATGTTGGCCAAACATTCATGTACAGTGCAAAAGCAGGAGAAGCATATGTGCTTGGAAACGCTGCAGGAAGACCGCTCATCAATGCAGTTGGCAGCCCTCGCGTGGTGATTAACGGTACATGTCTTGATTACTTAGCAGAATCATTTATGGCAGGAGACCCGCTTAACGGAGGGGGTTTTGTCATTTTAAACGGCGTCAAAAAAACGTGTGAAGGACTAAGCGAGCTTGAAACACCCTATCCCGGCGGGAACCTGTTGTCGCTTGCATCAGGCGGTGCAATTTACGTGCGAGACCCGCACAGAAAAGTCTCAGACGATCAGCTTAACGGCGGAATACTTACTAATGTCACGCGCAAAGACTGGGAGATTGTCTACCCCTATCTCAAAAAGAATGAGGACCTGTTTGATATTACCATTGATGATTTGCTCAGTAACAAGAGTTTTGACCAGGCATATCGCAAAGTAGTGCCGGTACACAACAAGGTTCTTGAGTAACGCGCCTGACATCATAAGCTTTATAAAAGGTATTATTGTTGAGTGAGAAGTAATGAAGCGAGGCTCACGAAACTGGAAAAAAACCGTTGGACGCCGTGGCAGTCATCGCTGTCGCTGGAAAACGCGCAGACGCAGAATGAAAGAAAGAAAGCGTAAGGCAAAACAGCGCCGTGGCAAGTAGTAGACACTTTTTGGATGCGTAGCCCGAATTTATTTTTAAAATAATTCTACACAACTCAGTTGTTTGCCTGAGCAATAGCAGCTGAAAAATACAAGAGGCATACTTCGTTTTGTAGTATCTTGCAAGTCATTAACGCAGGGTTCAGAGAACACTTATATGCAATGACTGCATTGTGCTTTTGATGCCAAACAAACACGGCTCACGATATTATAATCGCAGGTTTTATGAAGGACATTGGAAGCGGGCTGGTCGCATTTTCAAACCAACAACATGGCCCTTACACTATGCTATCAAACCTTTTCTTCATGGTCGCGTGCTTGAAATCGGGCCAGGTGTGTTTCCAAAATCAGATGTTGCAGACACCACGTTTTTAGAAGTAACTAAAAGTGGCAAGGAGATGCTTGAATCCTCAGGACGGCACGCGGTTCAGGCAAGTGTGCTTGACATGCCCTTCTTGCCAGAATCATTTGACACTGCGCTCGCATTTGAAGTGATTGAACACGTCTCAGATGATGTTTTAGCATTGAGCGAGGTGTTTCGTGTTCTCAAAAAAGGTGGCAGGTTTATCATATCAGTTCCAATTAACATGCGTTTTTGGAGTGTGCTTGATAAAGAAGTTGGCCACACTTTTCGCTACTCATTTGCTGACATTAAGCAAAAAGTTGAGAATGCTGGTTTTGAAATAGAAAAAATCGGGTTTAATCAGGCACAAAGCGTGCGGGGCGCCACTTTTTTGCGAAACCTGCTTCCGCGCATCATGCCCTCAAGTTATTGGGTTTACGTGCTTGCGTGGGTTATGAGGTTCATACCAAAATCGCTGATTCCAAAAATCGCGCTTCACAACGCACAAAGCGTAACGCGCGTGCCGGAAAACGCGTTTTCTGTTAAGATGGTGTGTACTAAACTCCTGCGCTAAATGAAAAACTATTTGTAGGCATGAGAATTTCTTAATCGTTCATGAACCTGATTCGTGACGCGCTCAAATTTGATTACGTGTACGCAGCGTTGTTTCGTAATGCGATTCTTATCCTGTTTGGTGCGTCATTTTACGCAATTTACACCAACACGCTAAACCCGCTTAACTTACTTGTTGCCATTGTCGCCTTTGTAATTGGCTATCCTGCAGTGTATGTGTTAAATGATTTTATGGATGCTGAAAAAGACAAGCACGAGAAAGACCCCATACAATTGAAAAGAAAACCCCTTGCAACAGGTGCGATTTCAACAAAGCAAGCAGTGAGTATCATGTTTTTGTTGCTCGTTGCGGGCTTTATGATACTAAACATGCTTAATTTTTGGGCGCGCTTCTTTTTTGTTCTTGCATTTCTTGCAAACTTTGTGCACAGCAGCGTGTACCTGCGTTGGCGTGATAAGGGCGTTTTTCTTGCAACCAGTACAGTGCTTATCATGCAAGCGTCAAAAGTCTTGCTTGGTTGGTTTTCTCAAACACCTTCATTTGAAGGGTTGCCGCTTTCAGGAATTGCGTTTATTTCTGCAGCCTACGCAAGCGCGTATTACATTATTGGAAAAGGGCGCGTAAATTTCTTTGTTCAAAAAGGAAAGCGCTTTGGCTTGGACAATCGTATTATTATCCGGGACCCAAAAGAAGTGCTTGTTTCTCTGCTTGTATTTCTAGCTATGAGTTACCTGCTTATTGCTTATTTTCCCTACAAACTGTTTAGTGTGATGGTGATTATGAGCATAATTATCGTGCTCGCGGTTTATAATTTGAAAATGAATCGCTTGATTGCAAAACGTGCGCTCAAAGTGCTTTTTGTTAGCGGCTTATTTTTAACCTTGGTGTTCTACGCTAATTTTGATATTGGCCCTCGTTTTGATGACAGAGCAAACACGATTACTGCAAGGTTGCGCATTGGTGACGAGTTTGTTGAGCAACTGGATTCAGTTAGTAATGAAACAGTAAACGTTATTACCAAAGAGCTTGAAAAACAATTCAATCTCACAAATCTCACACGCATGCTTGAAACCGGTCAAATAGAACTTATCATCTCCCTTGACCGCAGAGAGTAAGAAAAGGTTTTAAAAGGCATAATCCTGTTTAGAACGTTACCCAAGCAGGAGTGTCCGAGTGGTCAAAGGAGCAGGGTTTAGGCCCCTGTGCTTAGTGCTTACGCAGGTTCGAATCCTGCCTCCTGCATTTAAGTACCACGTTTTAATTTTATTTTAGAAAGATTTAAATTAATTTGTGGTACTATAATTATTATGGTTTTCGTAGAAACTATCAAACAAAACGGGAAACAGTACTTTTACGTCTCCAAAAATTTCCGAATAGGTAAAAACAAGTGGAAACGAATTAAAAAATATGCTGGAAAGAAAAAACCTTCAAAAGACGAGATTAAGAAACTGGCAGAAGAGATAGAAACAAAAGCAAAAGAAAAAGGCATCATAATACCGGAATCAAGATATGCCTTTTTATCTGAAGAGCAAGCTGAAGTCCTTGAAGATTTAAAAACAGCTTATTCTAAATGGTGGAAAAAATTACCAAAAGAAACAAAAGAGAAATATGAATCAGATTTCCTAGTAAGATTCACTTACAACTCTAATGCAATAGAAGGAAACTCCCTCTCTTTAAGGGACACAAACCTAATTTTACAGGAAAATATCATCCCCTCAGATATAACAGAACGAGAGTATAAGGAAGTACTAAATGGAAAAAGGGCGATGGAATTCATTAAAGAGTACCGGGGGGAAGTAAACAAAACATTCGTATTAAAAATTCACAAGTTAGTTACTAAAAACATTTTAGAAACAGCAGGAAATTATAGACAAACAAATGTCATAATTCAGGGTTCTGAACATAGGCCTCCAAACGTTAAAGAAGTTCCCAACCTCATGAAAAAATTTTTTATTTGGTACAATAATAATAAGAATAATTATCATCCTTTAGAGCTTGCCGGGCTGGTTCACGCAAAATTTGTGCGCATTCATCCTTTTTCTGATGGAAATGGCAGGACTGCAAGACTGATAATGAATTTTACTCTTCATAAATCAGGTTATCCTATGTTTGTAATTAAAAACGCAGAACGAAGAGCCTATTATAACACTCTTGAACAATCTGATAGTGGCAATAACAAAGAGTTTATACTGTTATTATTCAAAAACGTAATTAACCAACATGGTAATTATTTACATAAATAAAAAGAATAAAAAAAGATAGGAGTTTAACTTAACGTTGTAATCCTGCCTCCTGCACTTATTTCTCAATTATTCGTTGTTGGTTCACCTGTATTGTTCGCGCTTTAAGGTGTGCAAATTTTGGTACAACTGCGTTTGCGCCGATTTTCACGTCATCGTCAAGAACTGCGCCTGGAAACACCACTGCACGCGCACCAATTAAGCAGTTATTGCCAATTGTAACTGGTGAGTAAACGCGCTGTGCCACATCAAAAGCGTGACCAACAACAAGCGACTCGTATCCTAATACGCAGTTATCCCCAATTGTAATAAAATCAATATCACTAATCATACCGTGAATTCGAACATTTTTTCCCAGGTTCATACCAGCAAGCCGGTACACCCATGATTTTGATGTTGAAAGAAAGGGTGAAAACGCAATAAGCATAAGAATCCAGTGTGAAAAAACAATATTCATTTTTAACCCAAATGAGAGTTCTTGTGCAACGTTTTTTCCCTGTTTAATAGGTCCCACCAGTTTTGACAAACAGCGTTTAACAAAACAACTCATAACAAGCGCGAAAAACGCCCAAGTCACTGGGTAAGCTATAAACGCGCCTGCAAGAAAAACAACATCAAAAAAAGAATCAAACGGGTAAAATGCGAGAAGGGGGAGTAAAAGAATTACTCCTGAAACAATAATGCTGCTTAGTATAAGAGGCAAAACCGCAAGTATCGCATAGAACAACTCGGAATTATCTTTCATACGCGTGTTATAATAAATTTGTACGTTTTAAGCGCGTGGGAAAAACGTTTTAAAATTATGAGCACATTGCACGTAGTACAATGCCTTACGTGAATGGTGTGTATTATAAAGACACGGGAAAGGGAAGACCTATGATTTTTCTTTCAGGTCTTGGCGGTAATCATAAAAATATGGAAACACACGCAGCATACTACCGCAAAAAGGGTTATCGCACTATCCTTATTGATTTTCCGGTGATGGGTAAATCAAAAAAGAATGCTCTTTTTAGCAGAGCGCTTGTTCGCGCAGTAAGAAATGTAGTGCTCAAGCTTGGCGTTAGTGATATTGTTTTGTACGCGTACAGTCTTGGCACATCAGTTGCGCTTGGCTACGCTAAAAAGTACAGGGGCGTCTCAAAAATGGTGCTTATAGGTCCAGGCATGGCAGGAACACCGCTTGTTCGAAAGCAATTCTTCAAAATTCTCATCACCTACATGAAAACAAGCTTTCCCCGCATCTCGTACACGGGCTTGCAGTATTTTAGGGTAAAAACATTCTCTTCAAAAAATACACCTCAGCAATGGATTGAAGATAAAGTCAAAGAAACACTTAAAACACCCCTCTGGCACGTGGTGTGGCTGCTTTTTCTAGCAAAGGGCTGTTATTATGACGTGACTGGTCTTGGAGTTCCCACCATTCTTATTGGCGCAGAAACAGACCACATGAATCCAAAAGAAGAGGTATTGCGCATCCACAAACAGCTCGCAAACAGTCGCACGGTATTTCTCAAGGACTGTGATCACTTCCTGTTTTATGAGAAAAAAGATGAGATTCTCAAGCGTGCAAGTGCGTTTCTTAATCAACAATAAAGGCGCTCTTAACACAAGAAAACATAAAAGAGCAAAACGCAGGGGGAAAAACAATATGATACAAAAGCCACTAAAGACGAGACAAACCGATTTTTCTCAAACCATTCATGGCATGAGCAAGCACTGTTTGAGAAAAAACAAAACGTATTTGATGACTTCATTTCAGCAGGACGCGCACTCATTGGTGAACAGGAAACGTGCACCAGTACCAATCCTAAGTGGAAAAAACGCGCGTATACTAACCCGTCTCAGTTAGGTATTAGTGGTGCAAGCAATGGTGGATTGCTCACCGGAGCGGCACTCGTACAGCGACCTGACTTGTGGGGTGCAGTGTACTCAGGCGTGCCGCTTCTTGACATGTTGCGTTTTCACCTTACTGAAGGCGGAAAATATTGGACTAAAGAATATGGCAATCCGGATAATCCTGAACATGTGTCATTCCTGCGCGCATACTCCCCCTACCACAATGTAAAAAAGGCAGTGTATCCGCCAACGCTTTTTGAAACCAGTCTTGGCGATGACCGTGGTGTTGACCCTATGCGCGCAATGAAAATGGCAGCACGCGTTAGTTATCATAATCAGGGGGATAATCCTATTCTTTTACGCGTAAAACAAGGTCAAGGACATGGGGGAGCGTGGCGTGTCTCAGATTCAATAGAACAGCTTGTTGACCAGTACTCATTTTTCAAGCAGTACTTGCAAAAGTGAGCATAGCAAGAATTGTCAAAAAAAAATAAGAGAAAAATGAAAACGCGTTTTCACGCTTCTAAGTAATCCACTAACGAGATAGCACCTGGCGCGCAGACTGTACAATTTCCGCAACCAGTGCATGATTTACGCATCAAGAGTGCTTGTTGAGCATATTTTCTCAGTAATCAAACGCAAACATCTCAATTACGTAAGAAGTCGAAATCCACTCGCTCAAGATGTGGAAATACTTCTCAAATGCCTCGTATACAATCTCACAATAATTGGAAAAACAATTAGTTTGTAATTAGTGAAAGAATAGATGAGTAATCTTTACTGATTTTTTTGATTTCTCCATTTAACATTGAAACTTGTTTTTTTAACCACTCTTCAGTTATTTTTTCGTAAAAAACAACCCTGACTTGACCATTACGTTCTGGTCTGAATTTCACTATTTCAAGTTTCATATCGGGAAGTTGTGATGATACACGACCATGTGCAAGCGCATCTCTTAATTTTATAGGTTCATCGCTTATTGGCAAGTTAGTGCTAGGCAACTCATTGTAGTTCTCAATCAATTCTCTTAATTGCATATAATTCGTAAAAAAGTTAATAGGATATGTATCTCCAACTCTCAAATTTTTAGCATCAAAGTGCTGAACCGAATTAGTTTCCTTGAATAGCACGGCTCTCAAAGCAAATTCTAATGAATGAAGGTTCAAAATAATTCCACCAAGATTTTTACGGTATGTTTCAAAATCTATACAAAATCAATTTGGCTTGATAAAAAATACTTTTCGGACACCTCGTACTTTATGGGCTGAGTTCTTTCTAAACGCGCGTTACGTGACAAAACAGCAGTACATTCTAACACATCACGCATGCGCAGTAAGCTTTATAAATGCCTTATCAATTATGTGGTGATACCAGCATATTCATTGCTGGGATTCCGAAGCACCTTCTGGTGCAGTATGGGTGCCCGTAGCACAACTATGGGCATGAAGTAGGAAAAAGAAGTAATACTTTATTTCGGGAAGTATTCACCAATAGCACGCAACCATCTATGGTTGTGCTCCCCAACAGTAGGTTTTTCAATACCAGTTGATCCTGCTGGAGGTCATTGCTATCGGGGTTCGGGTTAGGCACGCAAGCCGCAAGAGCAAGTTGTTGTTCTTGGCATACGGCTTAGGAACGCGTAGTTAATCTGCCCTAAGGAGTTGGATAACCTCTGGGAAACTGAGGATAATACAACATATGAGATTACCACTGGAATGTGTTTTCTCTGAAAAGACTAAAAGCTTTGCCGATTAGTTGCCTTAGGATGAGACTGCGCCGGATTAGGTTGATGGCGGTGTAATGGACCACCATGCCTAAGATCCGTAGGGGCCGTGAGAGCGGTCGCCCCAAGAAGGACACTGAGACAAGGGTCCTAGCTCTATGGAGTGCAGAAGCCACGAAACCTTCACAATGCGCGAAAGCGTGATGAGGGAACCCCGAGTGCCACACCTAGGGTGTGGCTGTGGTAGAGTGTAAACAGCTCTACTAGAAAGTGGTGGGCAAGACAGGTGCCAGCAGCCGCGGTAACACCTGCAACACAAGTGATGACCATTTTTATTGGGCTTAAAGCGTCCGTAGCCGGATGCATTGGTTCCCGGTGAAATCGTTGCCCTTAAGGTAACGGCGCGCTGGGAATACCCTGCATCTAGGAACCGGGAGAGGTAAGAGGTATGTCTTGGGTAGGGGTGAAATCCTGTAATCCTTGACAGACCACCTGTGGCGAAGGCGTCTTACTGGAACGGGTTCGACGGTGAGGGACGAAAGCTAGGGTCGCAAAGCGGATTAGATACCCGTGTAGTCCTAGCTGTAAACGCTGCGGATTAGGTATTGCGCGTATTTCGTGTGCGCGCAGTGTCGAAGCGATAGCGATAAATCCGCCGCCTGGGGAGTACGGTCGCAAGGCTGAAACTTAAAGGAATTGGCGGGGGAGCACAACAAGGGGTGGAGCCTGCGGTTTAATTGGATTCAACACCAGGAAACTCACTAGGGGCGACAGCAGTATGAAGGCCAGTCTAACGGGCTTGCCGAACGCGCTGAGCGGAGTTGCATGGCCGTCGTCAGCTCGTGTCTTGAGATGTCCTGTCAAGTCAGGTAACGAGCGAGACCCACACCACTAATTGCTAATTATTCTCCTCGGAGAGTGATGCACATTAGTGGGACTGCATTCGCTAAGAATGAGGAAGGTGTGGGCTACGATAGGTCAGTATGACCCAAATCCCCTAGGCTACACGCGTGCTACAATGGATAGGACAAAGGGACGCAACTCCGAAAGGAGAAGCAAAACCCATAAACCTAATCCCTAGTTCGGATTGAGGGCTGTAACCCGCCCTCATGAAGCCGGAATCCCTAGTAATCGGAGTTCATCAAACTCTGGTGAATACGTCCCTGCTTCTTGCACACACCGCCCGTCAAACCAGCCGAGTCGGGTTTGGGTGAGGCATCGCCTTTGGTGCTGTCGAACCTAAGCTCGGTGAGGGGGGTTAAGTCGTCACAAGGTAGCGGTACGGGAACGTGCCGCTGGATCACCTCCAAAATTTTTCTCACAGAAAATGTTTTGAGGTCGCCATAAAAAGCATATTACGCAAGAACACTGTCAGTAAAAAGTCAAATACTTCTTTTTCCTACTCAAACCCATTCTTTTTTTTTAGAATCTGTTTAACTCTAGACTTGTCTGAAATATTCTTAAAAAAAAAGTTAGCTGAGACTTATCCGATGTATTTTGCGCTCGCACTTGAAAGCACATCTTCAGGGGATATTTTTGCAACATGTTTTGCTTTCTTCATTTTCTTTTGTTTTGGCACTTTTATCTCGCCATGGTCGTTTTCGTATTTAGCAAGCTGCGAACCAAGAAGTGCATACACTTTTTTGGCAAGAACTGGTGAAAGTATTAAGGTTTCATGCTTACTCACGTAGACAACTTCATCACCTTTTGGGGTTACGGTAAATCGTGGTGTAATTTGGCCAAAGTCAAGAAGAAAATCCTGTGCTGAAAAATTAATTGATACTTGCGTAGCATAAAATGCGTTATTCGAGTTGTCAACAATCATGTTCAGTTTTTTTTGTTCAGACATTACAAATCCACCTATATTCAATTGAAGAATGCGTCTGTTTTTAAGCTTACGTATATGAAAAACATTTATTAGAACACCATGAACACAATAAGGCTATGGTGAAGGTTATTTTCTGTGCTTGGATTCCGCGCTCATACTTGCACGTATACGAAGTTGGACGAAAAGCAATGCACATCCCTCTTACTATAAGCAATATTCAACTCCTTGACAATGTCACGTTCCACGTGAAAGATGTGGATTTTGATGCAGACTTCTCGCTAAACGGAGACGGGCTCTACACGCTTTCAACCACTATCGAAGAAGCGCTGGTTGAGGACTTCCTTATAAAAGCTGAAAACATTTTGCTTCACAAAATTATCAAAACATGCCATAGCGTCACGTACCAGCAAATCCTCAACAAAGCACTGCCCCTTACAAAGATAAATATTTACATAGGCACAAAAGGCACGTATTATAACAAACAAGACCCCTATCAGCAGGGTGCACGTATTTTTGTCAAAGCAAAACCAACAAAAGCGACACAAAAAAGCGCGCTTTTTCACGCGCAGGGATTGCTGTTTAGTCAATTCTTGCATTTAATGATGGAACGCATGGAAAAACTTTACAAGAATGCAAACAAGATTTCATCATTGCTTGAAAAAGAAGTGAAACTCAATGATATCAAGCGAGCCGTGTTTGGCATGGACCTTGTGAAAAAAAATGTTGCTGAGAGTTACGAAAAAATTGAACAGATGGCAACGATTTTTGCGCACAAAAAAGAACAGGTTGAAAGCGAAAAAGAGGACATGATAACACGCGCGCTTGACACACACAAATTATACACCAAAATAGTGTCTGATCAGGAATACATTAAGGGCTTATGGAGTTTGCTTATTGCATTTCTTGATAATCTTGATGCTGCTGCTGAAGCGCGTTTGTCATACCAAGAAACCCTTGAATCCCGCACAATTGAAACCATTCTTGGAGGAGAAGTTGCTATTGCGCTTGCAGTAGTGATTGTGGGTATTTTCTTTTCAAATCAGGTAGGTTTTGCAGGAATTGTTACGCTTGTCACCGTCTTTCTTGTCTGGCTCCTGCTCAGACGCATTCTCAGCGAGGTGCACACGAGAATTGGGCGGGTTCGAAAAATTGCAAATGAATAACATCACTTGTTTTGGGTAATGATTATAAGCATGAACCGCGCATAATCTTGACATGGTTGCAACACCAGACCTTATTGGGCTTGTCGTTACGATTGTCGTTTTCTCAGCAATTATATTACTGTCGGGCATTATTGGCAGATTACTTCAGGGCAGAGCTCAGGCAACATTTGTGTTGTGTACTGTTGGATTGTACAGCACTACGGCATTAGTGTGGATTGCACAAACAGCAGGAATAGATATGCAAGTCGTTAATTTCTTTGAATTGCTTGACGTGCTCTTTTATGACGACCAGATTCCCTTTTTTGCAGCAATCCCTATTCTCAATTTATTTGGTGCGCTTGTTTCAGCAAAAGCAGTAGTGTTCATGATGTGGGGCGTGGCGTTTGATGTTGCGTACAATCTTAAAGACTTGTTAAGCAAATATGCAAATATTGAGGGGATTATTGCAACAGTCACGAGTTCAGCAACATTTATTGCCCTGCTTTTTATGGCAGCAATCACCACGCTATTTGTTGTTGCAAGTAAAGGGTGTTTCATTTTTGAGAGTGTGTGCCCTGTTTTGCAGGGGCTTGACTATCTCCAGCCAATCTTCTCATACTATCCTTTTGGCATAGGTCTTATCGCAGTTGGGATGAGTATCATTACCGCGCTGAGCAGGCGGGGCGAGGAAGGTGGTTTTGGCACTGACCTTAAAACAAATATTATTCTCTTAATTGTGATAGCCTACATTGTCACGATTTCAGTGTTCTCGCTTACGGTTGTTCCAGCAGCAGTTGGAACCGTATTATCATAACAAGAGAAAAAGCTTTTTAAACCACCCTCTTATTGTTTCTAGAAGTTTTTGGGCTCATGGCGCAGTTGGTAGCGCGCCGGTTTTGCAAATCGGAGGCCGGGGGTTCAAATCCCCCTGAGTCCACTGTCTATTCATCAAGACTATTTGTCTTGCATACGCCTGCATAATCATACGCACTTGGTCGCACACGTCGCTCAAGCGTGTCATAATCAACATGAATTAAACCAAAGCGCGGATGAAATCCTGCTTCCCACTCAAAATTATCAAGCAATGACCAGTGAAAATAACCTTGAACATCAACACCACTCTTAATCGCATTATGCACGTGTTTTAACGTTTCTTTGATAAACCATGTGCGGTAAGTATCTGCAGCATCGGCAAGCCCGTGTTCAGTAATATAAATCGGTTTGTTAAATCGTTTCAAATCACAGAGAACATGCTCAATACTAGGGGGATACAGATTCCATCCAATGTCAGAAACAGGGGTGTAAGGCACTTTTTGCAAGTTAATAATATTGTATGTATAATGGTTTAAACCAATAAAGTCAAGCTCACGTTCAAGACTCTTAGCAGATGCATAATTAATTGTATCTGCACAGCGCTTAATAACCCGGTTAAAGCGCTTATTTTCAAAGGCTTCAAAGTAAGACATGTTAAGAGAAGCGCCAACCTCCAGAGAGGGGTCATAATCTTTTATAGCATGATACGCGGTTTTGTGTGCTGCCACAAAATTTCTAAATGTGTTTATGTAAGAAAGTGGATTTTTTAGGTGTTGAGGTCCCTGATATAAATGAGCAAAAAGGTACACGCCAGGTTCATTAAGCGTAATCAAGTGCGTAACATCCTTGCCAAACTCGGATACAACGCGCGCAACATAGCGGCCAAAATATGCAGTAGCATTCTTTGAAGCCCATCCTCCTTCTTTTGAAAACCAGAGAGGATTTGTAAAGTGCCACAACGTCATGAACGGTTTTAAGCCGCGCTTTTTGAGCGCATATATGTAGCGCCTATAATGTTCAATTTCAGCACGGTCAAAATGTCCTTTTTGAGGCTCAATTCGCGACCATTCTAAGGAAAAACGAAACGCGTTGAAGTTTAATTCTTTTGCAAGGTCAAAATCATTTTCGTATAAAGAATAATGGTCAGCAGCTTTGCTAGAGATATAGTTTTCAAGACTTTCTCCTGTTTTGCGCGCGCGATTTTTCGCGTGTAGCGGCTCCCATGCTGACCAGTCATTTTTTGTGTTGCCTTCAACTTGATGAGCAGAAACACTTGCACCCCACAAGAAATCGTTTGGAAAAGAGCGCTTCATTAAATAATACCAAAAAACGTGAAACTATAAAAGAATATGGTAAACAATCAAGCTGTTTCAATTCTCTGCCTAAACGCATTAATACGCCGCAAGGTCATGGCAAGTTGTTTTTCAAAATAGTGCATGCGTGAGTCTAAGTGTCTTTTTCGCACAAGCGCATCAAGCACATCCTTGTTCTCAGGCAAGAGAACAAGTGCTTCTTGAACGGTTTGAAGCGTGTTTGTAACTGTTTCAAGTTGAGAAAATTCTTGGAGTATTGCGCCAAATTGTTGAGAGAAATGTAAACGCTGCGGCGTGTTTGGAATGCGTTTTATAAGCGCCTGCCATTTCTTTATGAACGCGTGCTTTCGTTCAAGAAGCTGTTTTGCTTGAAAAAGAAGCGCACGCGTATATTTTAAATCAAACTCGCTATTACCATTCACATCAAACTTACATCAGATAATGGTTATAATTCTTTGCAAGAGGTGCTTGCCGCAACGTTTTTATGCCTACTCTAGAATGTATATATTAAAGGGAAGGTAACATGGTTAAAACAGTTCTGGTAACCGGCGCAAAATTCGGCATTGGTTTAGGTATTGCAGAAGCATTTGCAAAAAAGAAATTCAACGTTGTTATGGTTGATATTGATGAAAACGGTGTCAAGGCATCTGCAAGTAAGCTCAAAAAGCACTATGGCATTAACGTACTTGCACTCAAATGTGATGTTTCAAAACATGCACAGGTTAAGTCAGTAATTGATTCTGTGAAGCGAAAATTTGGCTCGCTTGACGTACTTGTCAATAACGCCGGAATCTACCCGTTCAAAGCATTTGCTGAATTAACAGAAAAAGACTGGGATATGGTTTTGAATGTAAATCTCAAAGGCGTGTTTCTTATGAGTAACGAAGCATCACGCATTCTTAACAAAGGAGGAAGCATTGTAAGCATTAGCTCAATTGCAAGCATCATTGGCTACCCTATGCTCTCCCATTATTGCGCATCAAAGGGAGGCATCAACAGTTTTACCCGCGCACTTGCGCTTGAACTTGCGCCCTTAAAAATCCGCGTAAACGCGGTTGCACCAGGCGCTATTGAAACACCCGGAACAAAACCAATAATGAATAATGACTTAATTAAACAAACTATTGCTGCAACACCCCTCAAGCGGATGGGCAAGCCTGAAGACATTGCAAATGCTGTTTTGTTTTTGGCTTCAAAAAATGCAGACTACATCACAGGTCACGTGTTAGTTGTGGATGGCGGAACAACTATCCAATAATCTGAACCGCAATGCTTAAATAGCGTATTGTGCACATAGTGCGCGTGACAAAACGCACAACTCTTGCTCATACTATTCTTGCGACAGAATTAGATTCAGGCATTCCCGTATCACACGGCGAATTTAACACCATTGATGATATCATCCAAACCGCAGGAACATTCTTGCCAAACAGCACGAGAAATACGCAAAAAAAAGCATTTGAATCCCTCTCAGCAATTGCTGATGCCCTCAGTTTTCATGGGATTAGTCCTGCAAACCAAGAAACGCTTCATGAAAGCATAGTAAGCACGCATCTGGATTGCCATGGACACACAGTTATGTACAAGAGTATTGCCCAATTCTGGGAATTGCCAATAGAAATTATTGATGTACCCAATCATACTATTGTATATTGGCAGTTGCCAAAAAACAAACGCTTTTACTGGGACCCGGTAATTCATGGTTTTGATAAGCGAACAAACGAAGACGTGCTCAAACTTGAATGGAGCGTCTCACAAGAAGACATTGAAAAAAGACTTTTCTTGCGACCACTCGAGCTAAATGAAGTCTTGTCTTATGCACACATGCGCATTGGCAATTATTGGAACAAACAAAAAGAACCCAACCACGCAACGCAGCACTACAAGAACGCACTTGAGTTCAATGAAGATAATTTTATTGCACACAAAAATTATGCGCTTTTGCTTTTGCAAAATAAAGCATTCCAAAAAGCGCTTGCCGCAATCAGCATGAGCGCAAATATCAGACCAACAGCACACACCTATCTTACACAAGGCCACATTCTTGATACAATGGGAAACATTAAAGACGCGTACGCATGCTGTAAAAACGCGTGTGAAACTGACCAAAATAACTTTGCAGCGTATGATGTAGCCGCGTGTATTGCCAGAAAAATGGGCTTGTATGAAGAATCACTCCAGCATTTTGAGCACTTAACACATATTAATCCCCACGACCCAACCGGTTATAGGGGCATGGCAAGTGTTCTTCAAAAACAAGGCAAAGAAAAGCAAGCACACCATTTTAGAAAAAGAGCGTTATTGCTCAGCAAACAAGTAAAACAAGCGTGATTTCTCAAACCGCTAAATCATAGGGGTAAAGCTTATAAATCATCTTGCGATTGTAGTAGATACCAATGAGATAACATTGGGGAATCTAAGCAAATTCTTGCGGACGATTCCCTTCCATAAGATGTTTTATCTTATTGGGAGTCGTGCGCTTTTGTGAAGCACCACTTCATAAAAGTAAGGACTTGATGTTAATGAAGGTCATGTGCATACGTAATGAAATGTTCATCTGCTAGTTATGAATAGGCAGGACGCAGTATAGTGGATGGCTTGGCTTGAGAGCTGATGAAGGGCGCGGCAAGCTGCGATAAGCTTGGGGTAGCTGCATGCGAGCGTTGATCCCAAGATTCCCGAATAGGACTTCCGACCATGCTGAAAGCGTGGTACTCCTTTGGGAGAAGTAACGCGGGGAATTGAAACATCTTAGTACCCGCAGGAAGAGAAATCAATTGAGATTCCGTTAGTAAAGGTGATCGAAAGCGGAACAGGGCAAAACGAATCTACCTTAGCGATTTGGTAGAAATGTGTGGTTTGGAGCTTGTCAAGCAACTCAGATTTTAAGATTAACTCCTCTGGAAAGAGGGACCTTAGAGGGTGATAGTCCCGTTTTCGAACGAAAATGAGTTGTGGCGAGTTTCCAGAGTAGCTGGAGTCGAAATTCTTCAGTGAATGCAGGAGGCAACAACTTCTAACCCTAAACACTCCTCAAGACCGATAGCGCATCAGTACCGTGAGGGAACGCTGAAAAGCACCTCTACTCGGGTGTGAAAAGAGCCTGAATCTATGCTGTTATAGTAAGGCGCGGCCATTAAGCGAACATCATATCAGATATGAGTGGTGTTCTTGCGTGGTTGCGTCGTCCTGTTCGGATACAGGGGCAGGGAGTTTGTGTCAGTGGCAAGACTAAATTCTATAAAGAATGGAGTCGAAGCGAAAGCAACAAGCCCGCAGTTTACGAGGGGCGAGGTGCGAATAGTGCCTGAAGTCACTGGTGCAAGACCCGAAACGAGTTGATCTATGCCTGGGCAAGGCGAAGCCCTCACTCAATGGGGGTGGAGGCCTGAAGAGTAACTGTGTACAAGCGTTCTTCTGACCTGGGTATAGGGGTGAAAAGCCAATCGTAACTCGTGATAGCTGGTTCCTCGCGAAATTGGCTCCAGTCAAGTCTGCGGCGAGATAACATGAGGGGTAGAGCGACTGATTTTGTATGACAGGCGGCCTTGAGCTGTCGGTATGGAGTCAAACTCCGAATACTCATGTGTTATAGACCCGCGGAAACGGTGCAGGGGGGTAAGCTCCCAGCACGAGAGGGGAACAACCCAGACCTTGGTTAAGGTCCCAAAGCGATTGTTAAGTGTAAAAGGTGGAAGCGTGTATGCCGCCTAAAACAGCCGGGAAGTAGGCTTAGAAGCAGCCATCTTCTAAGGAAAGCGTAACAGCTCACCGGTCTAGGTTTCACGCCGTGAAAATGGACGGGACTAAACAATCCACCGATACCAAGGGGGCCTGAATAAGGCATCCAGTAGCGAGGCGTCCCGAGCGGGTGGAAGCACGGTTGTAAAATCGTGTGGACCGCCCGGGAATGAGAATCCTGCCAAGAGTAGCAGCAGAACAGGGTGAGAATCCCTGTCGCCGAAAGAGCAAGGGTTCCTCAGCACTGTTCGTCAGCTGAGGGTTAGTCGGTCCTAAGGTTCGCCTTAACTGGTAGTAACCGAAAGGGAAACAGGTTGATATTCCTGTACCACTATTGTACGTGCGGCAACGCAAGACTCATGGGTGATGCTTCTGGATAGGTCAAGCAAAACCGTCGTTTTGTCTAACAAGACCAAGCCTGAGAAGTCCCGTAATGGGGTTCATCAGGTTAAGCTTGGAATGGCCCGAGTATTCGGGTTTGGCTGATTCCCGGAGTCCGTGAAAAACCGATGAGTAAGGACCAATAGTGACCGTACCGAGAACCGACACAGGTGTCTCTAGCTAAGAAAGCTAAGGCGTGTAGGGAGAACCCACGTTAGGGAAATCGACAAATTAGCCCCGTAACTTCGGGATAAGGGGTCCCTGCGCTTGTTACCGCATGGTTGCGAGTGCAGGGGGCACTGACAAGGCTGGCTGGACTGTTTAATAAAAACATAGTCGACTGCGAGCCCCAAAGGGTGTGTATAGTCGATGAGTCGTGGCCACTGCCAGCATCTGAAAGCCCAGTTCAATGGGTCTAAGGACTGGTGTAGGCCGGAGGTATCCGTAACCTTCTTAAGGTAGCGTAATTCCTTGTCATTTAAATGGTGACGTGCATGATGGATTAACTAGGTTGGCATTGTCCCAACGTGGGACCCTGTGAACATTCTTTCCTGGTGTAAAGGCCAGGGACTTCCAGTGGGTCGCGAAGACCCCAGGAGCTTTACTGCAGTCTGTAGCTGTGGTGCGAGCGTTGTTGTGTAGGATAGGTGGGAGATGTAGATGGAGGGCTGAAAGGTTTTCCGGAGTCAATGGTGAAATACCACCCTGCAATGCTCGCACTGCTTAACCCTTAACCAAGGGGACAACTATTGATAGGCAGTTTGGCTGGGGCGGCACGCCCGTGAAAAAATATCACGGGTGTCCAATGGTCAACTCATCCGGGTCAGAACTCCGGAGTGGAATACAATGGTAAAAGTTGGCCTTACTGTAAATTGCAAAATGAGATTTACAGTCTCGAAAGAGGGGCATAGAGATCCTCAGTGCTCTTTTGTTGAGAGCCTGAGCTGGCAAAAAAGTTACCCTGGGGATAACAGGCTTGTCGTGCCCGATAGCTCGTATTGACGGCACGGCTTGGTACCTCGATGTCGGCTCTTCCTATCCTGGCTGTGCATAAGCAGCCAAGGGTGCGGGTGTCCACCGATTAAAAGGGATCGTGAGCTGGGTTTAGAACGCCGTGAGGCAGTTCAGTTGTTAACTACTGGAAGTGTTGGAAGTCTGAGTGGAAGCATTCATTAGTACGAGAGGAACATGAGTGCGTGGCCTCTGGTTTACCAGCTGTCCGACAGGGCAGCGCTGGGCAGCTACGCCGCAAGCGGATAAGAGCTGAAAGCATCTAAGCTCGAAGTCGCCCGCGAAAAGAGACTTCCTTTTGAGAGCTCCCATAGATGATGGGTTTGATAGGCTCGGGGTGTACGTGCGAAGGTAACGACGCATTCAGCCTGCGAGTACTAAACGCTCTAGCCTGTTCATAACAAATTGTTCCCACGAACACCGAATAATTTCATTACGTATGCACATGACCATCATTTTTTCATCATTTTTTTTAGAAAGGCTAGTGAGAGCTAAGCTGTTTTTAACGAAAGTTAATAAATTATAAACAACAAGAAATAATTTATGGGAAAGAAAGTTGTAATGGCGTTTGGTGCGTTTGACGGACTGCACATGGGTCATCTCCATTATCTTAAAGAAGCAAAGAAACTGGGCGACTACCTCATTATTGGGCTTGCACGTGACAAGGCAACGTGGCTGCCAAAGTCAAGCGCGTATCGACTGCCTGAGGGGGAGCGAAAAAAACTTCTTGAAGAGATTAACCTAGCTGATGAAGTTGCGCTTGGCGGTAAAAATGACGCACTAGAAGCAGTGAAAAGAACTGACCCTGATATTCTTGCCATCAGCGAATATTCGCCAGTTGATATAACGTTGCTGCAAAAAGAACTAAAAAGCCTTGGCTTAAAAGGAACGGTTGTTGCA
>PEZQ01000006.1:69059-162647 GCA_002763265.1 archaeon CG10_big_fil_rev_8_21_14_0_10_43_11
TGTTTTGAATTCTTTAAGTACCAGTTTTGTTTTGAAGAGAGGCGCGTCAAGAACTAATGATTCGTACTCGCCCCCTTCTCCCGCAACATTAACGCCTACCCGTTGCTGGAGTGTTTTGAGTTTCTCAACATCAGCACGCGTAAGGATTTTTCCAATCCAGTTCTTGTCAAAACCCTCTGCGGCAACACTGCTTATAGTAATTGCATATCCTTGTTTGAAAAGGGATTTCATGTAATCATATTGGTTTACATGCCACAGCGGGCTAAACACTTTTAATCCAAGTTCTTCGCACACCGCTTCAATGCGGGTTCGCTGATAATTACTGTAGAGCGCGCCCGTAATCACGCCTTCAATTGCATACTGCTTTTGCGCTTTTTCAAGCAACAATTTAAGGTCAAGAAGTTCTTTTTCTTTTTCACCTTTTGTAGTTGCTACAACAAGAGGGATGCCAAGAGCGCATGCTTGTAATTGCACTAAATGCGTGTTTGGCGTGTGAAACATGAAACTATCCTTATTTTCTGATTCAAGGGTTGCAAGACACGTTATTTCATAGTTCTGGTTGTACATTAAATGAAGAGCAGCAATACTATCTTTCCCGCCTGAAACGAGCGCGGCAAGTCGCGCGTTTGGTCGTGGATAAAACTGCTTGAGATAATGAGACTTGGTTTTAGTGCTTTGTTTTGCAATAAACACGTCAAAACCAGAACCGTATTGCGCGGCACGCTTTTTCTCTTCTGAAAATTCTTCAGCAATGCCAAGCGCGCGGGAAACATCGCGTAACACCTGCTTATTTTTTCCATCCCTTATTTTAAGCGCAGAAGGAAGAGAAAGCGCGTACTGCACAAGAGCTTTGTCAAGAAAAGGAAAGCGCAGCTCGGTTGTGTTGTGCATGCTCAGCACGTCATCACGATACGTATTTTTCTCAAAGAGCTTAAGCAGGTCGCTATAACAATCAAGATTCACCTTTTTTGCGCGAGTGTGTCGCGCATAGCCAGCAAAAAGCTCATCAGCGCCAAGACCAGAGAACAGCACCTTGCATCCGTCTTCGTGCGCGCGTTTGCTTGCAAAATAGGTTACAAGGCCAACACCCGCTTTGACAACATTCGTATCCTGAATAAGAGGGATAATTTTTGTGAGCGCGGTTTTTATGTCATCTTCACTAACCTCAACACTAACAAGAGAGAGTCCGCGTGCTTTTGCTGCGCGCTTTGCATGCAAGATATCTTTGCTTCCCTTCATGCCAACAACATAACACGTAAAGGGCACGTTTTCACGTGCGAGAAGATAAGCAATAATAAGCGAATCAAGACCCCCTGAAAAGAGAACCCCCATTTTTGCGTTTGCAACGCGCTTTCGAATCGCAATTTGCAACAGTTCGCGCACGCGTATCAACGCGTCAGCGCGGGATACCTCCTGTTCAGGAGGTAACACAAATGACTGCACGTGGCGTGTGAGCTCGTTTTTTTCAACAGAATACTCAAGTAAGTGGCGCGGGTGAAGCTCAAAAACAGTGTTGAGATTGTACACTTCAAGCGCGCGCTTCTCGCTTGCCACGCAAAAGCCGTTCTCAGCAGAGTACCAAACAGGCTTAATGCCAAGCAGGTCTCGAGCAACCCAGACTTGTGAGGGCGTTGCGTAGATAAAAGCAAAGACACCATCAAGAAGGGGCAGGGTTTTTTTCACGCCAACAGTATTAAGTAACCGTAAGAGAAGGTCGGCATCATTTTGTGCGCTTAGATTGTATTCTTGTGCAAGTTCCTGCCAATTGTAAATCTCACAATTTGCAACAAGAACATTGCCCTCACGCACAAGAGGCTGGGAAATATGGCCCACGAGCGCGTGAAGAGTATGACCAACAGATCCATAGCTAAGCGGTTTTGTGTCAGACCCATCATTGCCACGAGCGCGCATGAGTTCAAGACCCCGCACGATATCAAAATGCGTATTGAAGAGCCCAAGTATTGCACACATAGTAAGCAACAGGGTAGTGTGAAAATTTTTAAAGCTTCCCACAAGATTTTTATACACAAATTAACACTGTTTTCTTTGGAGGATTGTTTTGACTCCAAACGGATAATGGTGGTTCGTGTACTCATTGTTGATGATAATTATGATGACGTACACGCGATAAGAAAAATTCTCGAGCATGAAGGATTCTTAGTATTTCAGGCAACACACAAAGAAGACTGCATGCGCATTATCTCAGAACACAATATTGACCTTGTTCTTATTGATGTGCTTGTATGCGGAGGAAAAGGATGCGATATTGTTAAACTGCTGCGAAAAAAAAGAGACTACAACCTAAAAATTGGATACATTACAATCATTCCTGAGCGTGAAATTGATACGCGTGATGTTGAGGGAGTTATTCAAAAGCCCTTTGAACCACACGAACTTATCAGGCATGTTAACCGCGTGCTCAAAGGAGGATGACCCCCATGAAAAAAAGAGTTACAAAACAGCGAATACTCATTGTTGATGATGAGCCCGATATCAGAAGCATGCTAAAAGTGCTTCTTGAAAAAGAAGGGTTTCAAATCAGTACTGCAGTTGATGGTGATGATTGCCTAAGAAAACTCAAAAATGACAACGCTGACTTGGTGTTGTTAGATATTATGATGCCCGGAACTCCGGTAAAAGAGATTTTGCCAAAAATCAAAACAAACGTCTTGTTTTTGAGCGTTATACGCGTTTCAGAAGCAGAACGGGAAGATTTGCTTAAAGGCAGTAACATTGTGGGATTTGTGCAAAAGCCCTTTGATGTTAAGCAGTTACTCGAAAAAATCAAACAGGTACTTTCTCTATGAACAGTACCCAATATGTAAAAAAAGAACTTGAAAAAGAGCAGATACTTCTTGTTGTCATTCCTGCAGAAACATATCATGATAGCGTGCTCGAGATTGGCAGGTTAGTAAGCAAGAAAAAAACATGCTATGTCACACTCAATAAAACGTGTGACGCACTTGAAGAAGAATTGCCAAAAAACGCGCGAAAAAACGTGTTTTACGTGGATGGTATTTCAAGCTCGTTTCATGACGTGCCAAAAAAAAGAGCGCGTGTCGTGCACGTGAGCAACCCATGTGCCTTGAGTGAAATCTCAATTCTTATCACAAAATTGCTCAAAAAAAAATTCACATACCTCGTGTTTGACTCCATCTCAAACGTGCTCATATATCAAAAGAGCGCAAAAATCTCACAATTTATCAGTTTGCTCACAAACAAGGTGCGCCAAACCAAAACACGCGCGCTTATTTATATTGTTGACATTGCTGAGCAACAAACCGTGCTCAAAGAGTGCGCGATGTTTGTTGACAAAGTAGTTCGACTCTGATATACATGGAAACAAAACTATGTTTTCACACAAAATTTACAATCATCATAGCGCTCGCACTGCTTTCCCTTCTAGCACAGCTCATGTATGGAATAACGCAACCAATAACAACAAAAAGTTTGTTTATCATGCTCACTTCTCTTGTCGGCGTCAGCGTGCTTGGGGCAGGGTGGCTCTACATAAAAAAATTTAGCGCATCAATTTATAAGCTCACCGAAGCGTTTGGCAAACTAAAAAGAGGAGATTTCAACATCACCCTCAACAACTACGCAGATGATGAGATTGGAAACATTGCAAAAAATTTTAATGAACTGGTTCAAATACTAAAAAACGTTGATACACAACGTACCCAGCTTGATAACGCAAAAACAGAATTTCTCTCAATCACCTCTCACGAGCTTAGAAGCCCTATGACTCCTATGAAAGCCCATCTTCAAATGATTCTAGAAGGGTATTATGGAAAAATAAACAAGGAACAAAAAGAAGCGCTTAACATAATTATAAAAAACACAAATCACCTGGACACAATTATTGCCGATTTTCTTGAAATATCGCGAATTGAAGCTGCACGTCTTAAATTCAAATTTGTAAAAACCGATATAACGCTAATTATCCAGGCAGTTGTTGAAGAGATGAAAAATTTCATACCTGAAAAAAATATTCACATCAAAACAGAACTCACCCACATCCCGCTTTTTGATTTTGACCCGGAACGCATCTCTCAGGTACTTCGAAATCTGATTAATAATGCAATAAAGTTTTCAAAACCAAATGCAAGCATTATTGTGCGCACAAAAAAGCAAGAAAATCACGTGCTTGTAAGCGTACAAGATTTTGGCGTGGGCATTGCAAAAGAAAACAGAAAACGCGTGTTTGAGCCTTTTTTCCAAGAAGATACCACGCTCCAGCGTGAACGAACAGGAACCGGCCTTGGTCTTACTATTTGCCGTGGCATTGTTCAATCCCAAAATGGTCGAATATGGATTGAAGGAGAAAAAGGAGCGGGTTCAATCTTTTATTTTACTGTGCCCTTCACACCAGTAAAAGAACAAAAACCAATAACACTCATTTTTTCAGAACAGCATACACGCGAAGAAAGGGTGCGCGCCATTTTTAGAGACGCTCTTGGCATTCTCGGAGATGATGAAGTTAACAGTATCCAAAAAAAAGGAGCAATAAACGAGCAGAGTATTTCTGCGCATATTAGAGAACTTGAAACCATGCACGTGTTCACGCGAAAACAAAGTGCACTACTACAAAAACAAGTCAAGGCGGTGTTCTCATGAGAATATGCTTACTCCATTATCTTACTGGCACGTCATTGATTATTATTATCCTCTCAATAGGGATTGGAAACATTACCTTTATGTACACGCGCGAAGCGCCAAACACGGTTATTGCACTTCTTGGTCTGCTGCTTATAGCAGTGGTTATGATTACCACAGTTTTCCAAATGGTCACTATCTCAAAACCGCTCAAACATATCTCAAAAAACATTCAAAAAATCTCAGATGGTGATTTAGATGTGACGTTTGAAAACAGCAGAGTTCAAGAAATTAATGAAGTAGTAGTATCGCTGCAGCGCATTCTCACCAGCCTTAAGCTTGCTGTGTTAAAAGTTGGTATCAAACGCGAGGACTTAGGGATTGGCACAGTGTTAAAAGCAAAAGAAGAACTTGAACGGCGTTCCGTGTTTCTTATTGAAAACACGCCTGATGCTCTTATTGGCATCAACGAAAAAGCAAAAATCGTGCTTTGGAATCCTGCTGCAACACGATTACTGGGCTTCTCAAAAACAGACGCGCAAGGAAAGAATGTTTCAGACATTATTTCAGAAAAAAAATATGGCACGTTTAGCAAATGGTTCAAACAATTGCACAAAACAGGTCAAGACCCAAAAAAAGGAGAAATTATTCAAAGCGAACTTATTGACAAAACAGGACATAAAAAAATAGTTGAATTAACAGTAACACACAATAACATAAATGGTGGTTCGCTCACTATTGCATCTATTCGCGATGTAACACACCGGCAAAACAAAGAAAAACAAGACCACAAACCTTAAAAAAGGCATTCTGATACTCTTGGTTGTTGCGTGGCGCGGGAGGACGGTTATCGCTTCCATTGTTTGAAGTGAGGAAGGTCCACCCACCACTAAAAACAATCAGTCATGAGGACATGGACTTCGAAGGAAGTGGCTCTGGAGCAGAAACGAGACCTCTCGCATTGAAACTATATGATGTGCGGTTTGAGGATGAAACGGCCAACCCTGATGGTGCAAGTCGCGCTCACGAACCGAAAACAAACGTTAACGGTTCTTTTTGAGCATCAAAAGACGCATAGACAAATACCGTCGAGATAACAGAAGGTGGACTACTACCCGACCACGCAACACTTCTCTCTTTTTAGAAATATTAATAAGCAAAACCCGTATTTTTCTCACTAGCAATGGCAAAAGACAATAAAATCACACTTCCTTTCAGTCAAGGCGGGCTTAACCGTGTGTTCTCAGAATCACGCAGTTTGCTTCAGTTTGGACCAGACAAGGTATTGTTTGCGTCTGTTTTACTGGCTGCACTCATATTTTTACTCCATATCTTAAACCCATTTGGGTATTAGCGCGCGTGCTTTTCAAAAAATGGTTTTGGATCAATGTCTATTCCTGAAACGCACACGAGTTCGTCAAGCGTGTTAACTTCTTGTTTTTGCGGGTTTCGCGCAACATACGAAGAAAAGAGCTCTTTAATGCGCATCTCATACACGCGCTCAAGGCTTTTTGGCTCCTGCATACCCACAAACGAGAGCGTGGCTTGTTTTGAGAGCACGTAATTTTCAAGAACGCTGTCAAGTGTCCCCATCACGCGCTCAAAATTTTGTTGAATACTTCCTGACGCATCAAGCACAAATTTGAAGTCCGCGGGAAACTTTTGAGAAAATTCAGGGTCATGCGCGTCGTGCATACGCAAGTATAAGTCGCGAACCGGGTTTTGATTCATGCGCTCAAGCTCATCTGCTTTCTGACCATTTTTTGTTCGCGCCTTTCTTACGTCTTCATCTATGTCAAGAAAAAGCGAAATGTTTGCAGAAGGAAAATACGCATCAAGACCTCGCACTACGTCAAGGTCAGCGCCTTTCAGGCCAACGCGATAGGCCACATTTGAAAGCGGGCTTCGCTTGCACACCACGATTTTTCCTTGCTCAAGCGAATTCTTAATAGTTGGAGTAACATATGCGCGATTAACTGCGTAATTAAGCGCTTTTACCTCTTCAGGAATACTGTTTGCAAATTCTGAGCGAAGCGCAAGATCAACTAATAGTCCATGAATGTTTGAATAATCAGGAAATGTCACCCCTTCAACAGAGTAACCCCTCTCTTTGAGCGCGTAACACGCCAGCGCCCACAACGTTCCTTTGCCACTCTTATCCGCACCTTCAAAAAAGATGAGACAACCCGGTGATTTTTTCATTCCCTCACTGTAATGCACGGTATCCTATAAATAATTTAGGAAACTGCATCACATGATTTTTTATATACGCACTGAGCATGTCCTCATATGCTCTCGTGGTTTTTCCACCCAACACGCGTTGCCGTTATTGGAGCGTCGCGCGACAAAAAAAGCGTTGGCGGCGTGCTTTTCAAAAATGTTTCTCAAAGCAGTACTGAAGTGTTTGCCATAAACCCCCATGCTGCACGCATTCAGGGAAAACCAGCATATGCATCAATCAAAGATGTGCCAAAAAAAATTGACCTCGCTCTTATTGCAGTTCCTGCACCAATAGTGAGCCGCGTGCTTGAAGAATGCGCGCAAAAAAAAGTGCGGGGCGCAGTCATTATCAGTGCAGGATTCTCAGAAATTGGTGAAATTGAGCGTGAAAAAGAGATTATGCGCATTGCAAAACGCGCAAAGATGCGTATTCTTGGACCAAACTGTCTTGGGTTTGCAACAAGCACCATTAATGCAACGTTTTTTAAAGGAAGCATCCGCCCCGGCACAATCACGCTCATCTCGCAAAGCGGAGCAGTAGGGGATAGCATACTTGACATGCTTGATGGACAAAAACAGGGTGTGCGGTTATTTGTTTCAACAGGCAATGCACTTGACCTGTCAAACACAGAACTTATCACACATGCAGGAAAAGATATGAGAACAAAAAGTATTGGCGTATATCTTGAATCATTTAAGGATGGGCGCGCGTTTTTAAATGCCTGCAAGAAAGCAAAAAAACCAGTGATTGCAATTAAAGCAGGCATTTCTGATGCAGGAAAAAAAGCAGCACGCTCACACACCGGAGCAATTGCCAGTGATGACCGCATTGTTTCAGGCGTGTTTGAACAGTATAACATAAAACGAGTTGACACGCTTCGTGAGCTCGTGCAAACCGCGCAAGCTGCAGCACTACAGGGGGTTTTGAAGGGAAAGCGTGTGCTCATCATTACTAATGCAGGAGGTCTTGGCGTCTTGAGTGCTGACGAAATTGAGAAAAACAGGTTAGAACTTGCACGCATTGACACGTCCCGGTTTGACCCATTTTTGCCAAAGGCGTGGAGTAAACAAAATCCTATTGATATTGTAGGCGATGCTAACGCTCTTCGCTATAAGCGCGTGTTTGAAGAAGCGCTCAAACAAAAAAATTGTTTTGACGCAGTGCTTGTTATTCTCACACCCCTTGCCATGACACAAACCCTGCAAACCGCAAACAACCTGATTGCTTTTGCAAAACAAGTCAAAAAACCGTGCTATGCCTGCTTTGTTGGCGGCAAACACGTTAAAGCGGCAATACGCACATTAGAAGAGCAGGGCGTTCCTTCATTTTATGAACCACAAGACGCGATTAGCGTGCTTGGTCTTCTTTCATAATAATACGCGCATCAAGCGCAAACGCGCCGTTTTTTGAAACCACAAAAGGATTAATATCAAGTTCAGCAATGCGCTCACCGGCAATAAGCTGTGACACGCGCGAAAGAGCCTCATACAGGGTGTTTGCGTCAAGCTGTTTATTTCGCGCGCTGGTTACAAGAGCGTATGCGCGCGTGCGTTTAACTAATTGTTTTGACTGCGAGACTGAAAGGGGTGCAAGACGAAACGCAACATCATGAAGTGACTCAGCATAAATGCCCCCGCTTCCGGCCATAACTACTGGACCAAAGGTGGCGTCATCAATACCCCCTATGATAAGTTCAATACCATCTAAGTGAGGCTGGCAGACAATGTCTCCACCGAACTTTTTTTGCGACAAAACAAGCGCTAAAAACGCGCGGTGTACCTCCTGTTTTGAACAGAGATCAGTAAAAACAAGGTGTTGTTCTGTTTTATGCGATGCCTTTGGAGAATAAAGTTTAAGAACAATTCTCTTATGGTGTGCAAGAAAGCTGTCAACCTCTGTTTTTTTTGTCACAACCGGTGAGGTAATAAGAGGAATCTTATAGCGAGCAAGAAGCGCACGTGTTTTACGCCAGTTTAGCATCATAGAATGTTAGAGATTGAGTATAATAATAAATATAACGGCAGAACACATGCGTAAGGTTTGCATGCTTAGTATTCTTATTGCAGGGCGTAGAGGACAGAGTGTTTCTGAAATAACGCGCGTTATGGTGCACGCGTTTAGCGAACAGGGGTATCATGCGCGCGGTATCGTGAGCGGCGAACAGAATACTGCAAATTCTATTGTTCACGCGTCTATCAGGGTAAGTAAACAGCCAATACCTGCTCGGGATTATATGCAAAAAGCAGATTACGTGCTTCTTTTTGAACCTGCGCTCAGCGCTGAACATGTGATTAGTGAGTATGTACGAAAAGAAACGGCATGTATCATTAACACAGCAAAAAAGAGCATTGAAAATGGTCAGACTCGTCCAACGTTTCTTGTAAACGCAAACGAGTATGTAAACAAAACCCCTGCTCTGCTTGGCTTTGCCATGCTTGGCGCGTTTATTGGCGCAACAACACGCCTCAGTCTCAAACACGCGCTTGACGCGCTTGAAAGTGTCTACGAACCAGGTCAACTATCGGCAAAACGCGTGGTTGAACAAATGTATGAACATGTCAGAAAAGAGGTGATTCTCTCATGAAATTTGAGCACGCAGGTGTTATTACAGAGCCTGCAAGCACGGTCGAGAATGAACGACGAGCGGGGCGGACACGAAGAGCAGTAATTGAACCGGGTGCACCACAAAATGAGCTTGCGCGCGTTGCAGGATACTGTCCTGATGGCGCGTTTTTCAAAGATGAGCGGGGAACATACCAGCTTGATGACAGGTATTGCTCAGGCTGTGGTGTGTGCGCAACAGAATCAGAGAGTAAAAAGATACACATGGAGGATGAACACGCATGAATGTGCAAGTCAAACGCGGGAAAATAAACACGCTCTCAGGCAGCGAAAGTGCAGCCATTTCTGCAGCAATATGCGAACCAGACATTATCCCTCTTAACATGCAAACCCGTGATGATGGGCTGACGCAGTTTCTTGAACGCATACGACAAAGCACAAGCAAACTCGTGCCAGTGGATAATACAAGTGCAGGAATAGGGATGTGTCTTGGCGCACACCTTATTGGAGCGCGCACGTTTGTAAGCGCATCAGGCCAAGACCTTCTTCGCGCGCATGAATTGCTTCACACCATAGCAGGGCTTCGAAAGCCCGTGGTTATGAGTGTGGTAAGCAGAGGGGCAGGCGCGCCGCGAAATGATGAAAATGACCATAGTGATATTTTATTTTCAAAAGATACGGGCTGGATTCAAATCGTGTGCGAAACCAATCAGGAAGTCTTTGACACCGTTATGCAGGCATATATGATAAGCGAACATAACGATGTGCGCTTGCCAGTCATGGTGTGTTTTGATACGCATGCAACCTCGAACGCGTACGAAAGTGTGGCCGTGCCAAGCCAAGAACAAGCACGTGCGTTTTTAAAGCCATATGCAGCACAAGACACGCTTGACTCAAAAAAACCGCTGGGCATTGGCGGTGTGATTGGGGCAAATGCGTTTACCGAAGTCAAACGCTTGCAGGATAGTGCTATGAAGCACTCGGTTGAACGGATTCGGGAGAGTAATAAAGAATTCAAAGACGTGTTTTCACGTTCGTATGGAAACGGGTTGATTGAAAATTATCAAGTTGAGAATGCTCAGACAGTTATTGTTGCTATGGGTAGTGTGTGCGGACTGATTCGAGAGTACATTGATGAGACAAAGGCGAGTCTGGGATTATTGCGAATCAGAACGCTCAGCCCATTTCCAAGCGAAGATGTTCGCAGCGCCTTGCTTCATGCAGAAAAAGTGATTGTTCTTGAAAGAGCAGCGCACCCAAGCGGAATGGGTATGCTCTACACGCAGGTAAAAGCAGCAATTGAAAAAAAGAAATGTACCAGTATCATTGCAGGCGTGGGCGGTCGAAGCATAACCAAGTTTGACATTGAAACAATGCTCAGGCTTGGCGCAAGTGGAAAACAACATTGGGTGAATTCAAGCATATGACAGAAACACTGCCAGAAGAAGACTATTTTGTAAGCGGACACACGTCGTGCACAGGATGCGGAGTTGCAACCGCACTGCGCGCCATTGGCAAAACAGCAGGAGAAAACACGCTTCTTGTGCATGCCACAGATGAATGGCACGCGCATGCAAATACGTACCCGAAAACTGCATGGCGTCTTGCATGGGTATATGCAACAACACGAGATGCTCCTTCAGTTGTATCGGGTATTGACCTAGCACTCAAACTCAGATATGACGCACGAGAAAAACCAAACGTGCTTGTGATTGCAAGCGAGCGTGAAACGCGCAGCCACGCCCTTGCAAGTCTTGCTGATGCAATGAATCGTGACCATGATTTTTGTTATGTGTGCATTTTGCACACGCCCATCACACGGACTACTACAAAAAACAGTCTTGCGCTCACGCTTGCAACACAAGGGTGCAGGTATGTAGCAACAACAAGCATTGCAAACCTTGCTGACGTATACGCCAAAGTGCAGGCAGGTATGAAAACAAAAGGACCCTCATTTGTGCTTATCTACGCGCCATGCCCGTATGAGCACAAAAGTGAATCAGATAACACAATACGCATTGCGCGCGCGGCAGTTGAAACAGGTTTGTTTCCCGTGTATGAAATCGTGCAAGGAAGCCTAAAACGGACTGAGCGTTTTGAAACGCTGCGACCCATAAATGAATACATGTCTCTGCAAGCACGCCTGCCTGTTCATGACCAAACCCATCTTACCCAACTACAAGCTCACGCTGCGTGGATACAGGACTACATTCGTACGCTTGAAGAAAAAGGCAAGCTTTTTGTCTAAGCTCACAAGCTTTAAAAGGGGAAAGGGAGAGCACTGTTATTGCTGTGCTCTCGTGTAATGATGAGCGATGGGCGGATTGACACCTCCCAAGATGAATGATATAACTGACCTATTCAGAACACGAAAGAACAGCGCTTTACTTCTTTAACGACTAAACGCAAGCCGACTAAGGCGTGCTTGAGCGTCATAAGTCATAATATGCACAAAGCTTCCTGCAAGAGATTTCTTCGAAATAAACTGATGAGTCTCAACAAAGCTTTCATTCCATGGACGCTTGAACACGATTTGTGTTTGCCAGGGTTCAAGTGTTTCTTGCAAAAAAGGGTTATCATCAATATAGAAATCATAGAATAATAATGCTTTTTTGTGCGCGTCCGTAAAATGAACGTTTCTGCAATACTCAAGAAGGTCATTGTGTTTGAGCCATGATATAACCTTTTCTTTAACCAGAACGTCAGAATTGCGCGCAGTCACAATGTCAAGTGGATAGTGCGCTTCACCCACAAATTTATCGAGCGCAAGATGTGGTTGTTTTTCAACAAGCGGTATAGACTCCCAGTCCTTTGCCCAAAGGTCGCGTGTGTAATCCATAAAATGCTTAAGGGGATGGTATTTTTTCGGGATAGAACTAAAATCATAGTGCGAAATATTTTCTAAAGAAATATCCATGTCAAAATCCTTATTGAATTTGTTAATCCACACACTATGAACATCAGCGAGCACACCCTCAACATCAAGCGACACGCAAGGCATTACCGTAGCATTAAAAAGTTTGTGAAACCATCCGGGATGCAACTGATTCATGTACGCTGACCAAGGAGGTGATACATATGAGGGGGACATATGCACGCAAAGAAGAGGGGATGTTTAAAAAGATTTACTTAGTTCAAGTGATGAAACAACGCCTAAAACCATAAAAAGAGACACCTTATCCAACAAAACATGGGGGGTATTGTTCTTTTGACAGGAAACCTGAACAAAGTGCGCGAAGCAGAGTCAATTCTTGGAAGAACTCTTGAGCACTACGCGCTTGACCTAGAGGAGATTCAATCAGTAACACCACAAGACGTTGTCGCGCACAAAATCAACCAAGCGTATGCAATTCTTAAAAAACCAGTATTTGTATGGGACGTGTCTCTTGAGTTTGAGGCGCTCAATGGTTTTCCCGGTCCGCTTATCAAATTTTTTTATGAAACGGTAGGTCTTGAAACAATTTGTTCAATTATTAACAATCTGAAAAACACGGATGTTACTGCACGCACAACCTTAGGCTACCATGACGGAAGGGATGTACACTATTTTGAAGGTGTGGCGCGCGGTCGCGTGCCAAAAAAACCACAAGGAACCCACTGGGCGTGGGACCCAATTTTTATTCCTCACGGCAAAACACGAACGTTTGCACAAATGAGTCTCGCAGAAAAAAATGAGTATTCAATGCACAAAAAAGCCCTTGAAGCATTTCGCACTTATTTGGAAACTCGCGCGTAAGCTATTTAAAGACGGGAGCGATGTGCTCAGTGTACCACTCTTTAACCGGGCTGGTGGCGCAGTTGGTAGCGCGCTGGCTTCGCAAGCCAGAGGCCGCGAGTTCGAACCTCGCCCAGTCCACTTAAAAAAAAATCATGACAAATGAATACATGTTGCAAAATACCTTAGAAAATCTCACCAACGGAACAGTTAGTGAAGCTGAGTTAGAGCACTATCTTGTTAGTACACTTAGAACAAAGAAACTAAGCGCCGAAACAAACAACCTCATCTGCGAATGTTATAACGAGCTTATGGAGCCAACAAGAACTGCATACCTTGAAGAACCGCAAAGAAAAGTCAATGACATTCTTTTCTGGGGAAAATTCTGGGCGCTTGTAGAACCGCAGGAACTCTCGCTTGGCGAATTTCTCAAAGCAAAATGGGATTTTTTGGGTTATAACACCTCTCTTGAATTAAGTGTAACCGTAGAATTGTGGGGCGCAAAGCTCAAAAGGTTTCAAACAAAAGAAAAAGAGCCAAAAGAATTTGGTATGACACAATTCAGCACGTATCTTGAAAAAATTAGAGATATTGTAAAAGAAAACTATGATAACAAGTAATGTTGAAAATGCAGATATCATCCTCCTTGTTGCTGCATCAGATATTGGCGCGCATCGACGTCGTGGGCAGAATCAGGGCGCAAAACAACTTCATCAAATGGTGTGCGAGCTAGAAACTCCTGTCAAAATTCTTGATTACGGACGCTTATTTCTTGACTCCTTTAATCTTGCAAGCACGCATGCGGAAATTGAACGTGCGGTTCGCGAAGCAGCAACATATAACAAGCCATTACTTATGATAGGCGGCGACCATTCTATCAGTTATGGCGCACTCAAGGTTTTTTCAAAAGCACAGATTCACAGCTTTGACGCTCACCCCGACCTTGTAGATGAAGAAATCATAACAGCGCAATCAGTGATGAGCTCATTCAAAGATAGGCTCTCTTTGCATGGCGTTCGCTATACTACTTTACAGGAGAAAAATGCTATGCGTGCTCTGCGTGAAAGTAATACTGACCACGTGTACATTAGCATTGATGTTGATGTGCTTGACCCCAAAAACCTGCCTGGTGTTGCCTATCCTACAGAAAAGGGATGGAGTTTTGAAAAACTCAAAGAAGAGATTAGGCATGTTTTGCACGGAAAAAGGCTTGTCTGTGCTGATATTGTGGAATACTGTCCGCTTGTCGAAGAAAAAAAGAGCGCACAAGTTATGAAAGAGTTGCTTATCTTTATAATAGAAATTCTTAATACCCCTCATAAACGCAAGTAACTCATTTGTAGAAAACGCTGCGCACTACATAGCAGAAACAGGCCTTAGCGCAATGCAACTCCGCTATGTACGGTCAAACTATCGCCTGCATATTCTTAAAAACTATCACAAACAACCGCAACTTCAAAAAGACGGGAAACGCGTGTTCTGCAAAGCAGTGTTACAATACCTACCTATCAAAAGAAACCTTGAATAATTTCTTAGTAGCGGAGAGCCAACAATCTAATGTGAGGACTCCGCGTTTATTGTCACAATAGGTCAAGAGATGAAAGGAGTTATTTGAAAAGAACAGGGTTCTCCACATTGAGTACTTAGAATTCATCTCAAATATCATAAAAAAAGAAAAAATTAATCACCGCACATCCCAAAACTTCAACGGCTAAAACATATATCATTAAAAACAATAACACTATCTAAAAGAATAAGGAGGAAACTGTTGCATGATACGCTTTGAGCGCGCGCATGATATTCAGCACAAAACAAGTTTAATCGTTGACGCGTTGCGTTTGCACTATATCAATCCAGAGCAAGTTGTATGCGTGCGAAGCAAGGGTTCAAAAACAAGAGCATATGCGCGGTGCTGGGAATTCCCTCGCATCTGGCAGCTCGCACTTGATACGCCACCCCACTACATTATCGAGGTAATTTCTGAGCGCTTTGACAAACTTCCTGATGAGGAAAAAGAAAAAGTGTTGATTCACGAACTCCTCCATATCCCTCAAAACTTTTCTGGACATATCAGACCCCATGGAAAGCATCTAGGAAAATATCTTGACCGCCAGATTGACCACTTGCATAGAAGCTTTAAAGCAAACATATCAAACGATAATGTTTATATGCAAAAAAGAACAGAAGAGATACTATGATACTTCCACGTGCACCTATTGAACGACTTGCAAAAATAGCAGGAGAACGCCAAGGAGTCTCACGCGTCAGTGCAGAAGCAGTAAAAGCACTTGCAGAGATTCTCGAAGAAAAAGGCAAATCAGTCTCAAAGGAAGCCTACAAGCTTGCAAAGCACGCAAAGCGACAGACGGTAAAAGAAGAAGATATCCTTCTTGCAAAAATCGAATAGAAAACTATCTGAGACGTATCATTTTTTTCCGATTTTGTTTGGAAACATTTAAAAGCACGGTTCTGTTCTGATACTTAACGCATACGTCGCAAGACCTATGCGGGTGTGGTGCTGAAACATGAGAAGAAAAGATATTCAGAATGAAATGTTGCAGATATTTCTACGCGAAAAACCCGTACAAATCGCGTTGAGTCTCAAAAAAACTAGACGTAAACGTTATGCGTCTCAAATCGCAAAAGAGGCCGACTGCACATACTCCCATACAGTTCGTGTGTTGAGTGAAATGCAAGAGAAGGGTCTTATTGACTTCAACAAGGACGGACGCCTGAAGCTAATCGAGCTGAGCCCTATTGGAGACCAAATTGTAGAGACACTTGACCGTCTTGTCAAACTCCTTAACCAAGCTAAGTGATAGAATCTATTCTATCACTGTATTCTTTTATTCTCTCAATTGTTGTTTTTATCAAGTATTCCTGCAGATGCGTTTCAAATACAGTGGTAAGAAGCGACCATTCCCTAATGCGGTATCCTCCTGAGACAACTTCTGCAATACCTTTTGTGCGCAGAATTTTAAGTGCTCTTAGAATATTTGATTGCGAAACCCCTACCACGGGAAGACCAATATGTGCACGATAGTCTGAGACTATTTTTTGCACGTCCTGCGTGTAGAGGAGTTTTTGTTTTGGGCGATACTTGAGAAGCGCTACGAGAACATCAACAATTACATCGCGCGAATCAGCAGGCTGCACCAGGCCAATTGACACGCAGAAGGCTCGGACTAGTTCCCGATAATTTGTGGTAAACGGTTTTTCAAGCTTTCGAAGCGTGAACTCTAAGAGAGGATGAAGCCGAGAGACTTTTGACATATATCTTCTTTAGGAACAAATAAGAATAATAAGCATTGCTTTTAGGTGGGGGTTAGTTTTTTAAAGCGCATATGTGTTAGTGTTTCGCGTGCTAGACAGGGTGGCTCGCCCTCACCTGTTACCATAAACGGGCGTTACGATGGTGTTGAAGTCGGAGAGGCGCTGCGTTGCGTACCGGTGAAGCCTATATACTAAGCGACGAAGTTCCGCCCCAACCGATTGCAGTGTATGTGAACGGGTCAGACCCTGACGGGAGCAGCCATAATCATGCAGTGTGATGCTTTTGGGATTCCGGAATGGAGCAAGGTGTATAGTCTCTTCTCTGTATGCGCGCAGCCACTCTCCGACGCGCACGCTTTTTTTTCGCAAAGCTTTTAATGTGATTTTGAGAGGGTGTGATGCGCAATGATAGAATATGCTCGCGATGAATACAGCAAAGAAGAAGTAGCAACGTTTCTCAACCCATACGTGCTTTGCTGGTTCTCAAAGTTCAAGGACCTGACCCCGCCTCAGAAATACGCGTTTAAGCTTATTCACGAACAAAAAAACACGCTTATTTCGAGCCCAACAGGAAGTGGTAAAACCGTTTCTGCATTTCTTTCAGTAATTAACGAATTATACGCCCTCGCAGTGCGCGGTGAACTTGAGGACAAGATTTATTGTTTGTACATAAGCCCGCTCAAAGCATTAAATAATGACATTTATGTGAATTTACAAAAACCACTTGAAGAGATTAACACCTACACCGGGGACTTGCCTGATGTCCGTATTGGTCTGCGAACCGGTGACACACCGCAAAATGAACGTGCAAAACAGCTTCGAAAAGCACCACACATTCTTGTCACTACACCCGAATCGCTTGCGATTATTCTCAACAGCAGGGAATTTGTCAAAAAATTGTTTGGCATTAAATGGCTGATTGTTGATGAGATTCATGCCTTATGTGACAACAAGCGCGGCACGCACCTCTCACTAAGCATTGAACGGTTGCGCGCACTCTGTGAACACTCATTCACACGCATTGGTCTTTCGGCAACTATCGCGCCTTTAGAAGAAGTTGCCCGCTACATCATGGGTGGTGAAGAGAATTGTACAATTGTGGATACAAAATTCATCAAGAAAATGGACATCACGCTTGCAACGCCCGTTGCTGATTTGATTCACACGCCTATGCACATAATTACTGACCGGTTTTACGCGCGCTTGCACGAGCTTATACACGCACACAAGACATCAATTGTTTTCACAAACACGCGCAGCGGAACTGAACGCATTCTTGTGAACTTGCAAAATCGTTTTGGAAAAAAATACGCCAACACGCTTGGTGCGCATCATTCCTCACTCTCGCGCGAACAGCGTTTTGAAGTCGAGCGAAGACTCAAAGCAGGAGAACTAAAAGCAGTGTGCTCATCAACTTCGCTTGAACTTGGCATTGATGTTGGATACATTGACCAGGTAGTGCAAGTGGCCTCGCCAAAAAGTGTGAGCCGGCTTTTGCAGCGCGTGGGGCGAGCAGGCCACCAATTGCACGAAACGAGCATTGGCAACATGATTGTTAATGACCGTGATGACCTTGTTGAGTGCGCGGTTATGATTCGCGAAGCATACAAAGGAAGAATTGACCGGGTGCACATCCCAAAAAACGCGCTTGACGTACTTGCACAACACGTGCTTGGCATGAGCCTTACCAGGAAATGGCACGTGGACGAAGCATTTATGCTTGTCAAAAAAGCATACCCGTATCACACACTTTTGCGCGACGATTTTGTGCAGGTTCTTCGCTATCTTGGCGGAAAAAATTATGAGCTTGATGAAGAGCATGTATATGGCAAGATTTGGTATGACCCAATTGAAGAAGAGTTTGGCAAAAGAGGCAGAGGGACGCGCGTTACCTACTTTACAAATCTTGGCACGATTCCGCAAAGTGCAAGCGTTAAAGTATATGCAAATCAGGCAAATGGAGACAAGGATTTGATTGGCAGTCTTGATGAAGATTTTGTTGAAAAGCTCAAAAAAGGCGACAGATTCGTGATTGGCGGAAACGTGTACGAGTTTGTGCACGCCAGAAATATGGTTGTTACCGTAAACAAAGCAGGAGACAAGGAACCAACCATTCCAAGCTGGGTGAGTGAAATGCTGCCGCTTAGCTTTGACCTTGCCATTGAAATTGGAAAATTCAGACACCTTATGTTTGAAAAACTAAAACAAAACCACACCAAAGAGGAGGTTATTGCCTGGCTACGAAAAGAATGCCACACAAATGAATACGCTGCACAGGCAATCTACACCTACTTTAAAGAGCAGGCCCGTGTGCAAAAATATTTAATGATAAAAAACCATCCAGCACACAACACGATTCTTGTTGAAAATTATTATGAAGACAGCAGACAAAATATCATTGTGCACTCATTGTATGGCCGGAGAGTAAATGACGTATTATCGCGCGCATACGCATTTTTGATAGGCAGAAGAGAGAGAAAAAATATTGTCATCAGCGTAACTGATAACGGGTTTATGATACGCATGCCCCACGGTGTTGAAGTAGATTCTCATGAAGTTCTTGGTGCGATTACTGATTCTAACATAGAATCCATTGCAAAAAAATCGCTTGATAAAACTGAAATTCTCAAGCGCAGGTTCAGACACGTTGCCGCACGCGGGCTTATGATACTGCGAAACTACAGAGGGAACGCGATTAGTGTTGGAAAACAACAAATTAATGCAGGCGCATTACTACAAATTTGCAAGGAAATACCAAACTTTCCCTTACTTACTGAAACATATCGTGAAATCCTTAACGACGCAATGGACATTGAACACGCAAAACGCGTGCTTGAAGGCATCAGAACAGGAAAAATACAGCTTGCGTTTGGAAGAAAAAGTACGATTCCAAGCCCGTTTGCGCACGGACTTGTGCTTAGAGGCAGAAGTGATGTTATCAGTACTGAAGGAAAACGCGAACTTCTCGAACGACTTCACAAACACATTACAGACGAACTAGAAAACCACTAAATGCAGGATTCTCGAAAGGTTTTTAATCTTGGCATACCTTCATTTTTATTAGCTACAATGCAAAGTATGTCTCGTCTGTTTGGCAAGGTATTTCCCGTAAATACATGTCTGACATGGTGAGACTCGCTTCGTGTTGTGTTTCTGTTTTTTCGTTTTGCAAGTTAGCAAACAGGGGGTGTGTCTCAAATGATAAAATACGGATTAGAAGGTTTGGAACATGAAACTTTTCAAAACGCCTGCGTACGCTGCGGGGAAACAATTACCAACCCGGTAAATAAAAATACCGCAAAGAACCTCATGTCAGTGACACGTGAGTTTATCAGCAAAAACGTAAGCCATCGTCACGCACGCGAGGTTATTGCATGCATGCAAAAGAGAATAGCATGGCAAAAACAACTTATGGGCAAAGAGGATGATGACAACTGCTTGTGTCGCTTCTGTTTTCTTGATCTGGCCAGTTTATTTCTCAAAGAAGCTGACTTTGAGTTTGAAAAAGAAGTGCTCGAACGCTACAACCATGGCTAAACGGGGAAACGTGCATTACCCATCACCCACGTCCAGCTCTTCCTCGCTAAGGGCTTCACCCTGCACAAACTCGCGCCACCAGCGGTACATGCGTTTTCCTGCATTGCCAAACTCGTTTGATATGCGCCAAAGACCAACCGTACCAGAGTATTCAAGCATGCCTAATTGTTTGAGAAGAGCAGCAACTTTGTAAACAGAGCTACGCGCATACACGTTTTTGTTATCATCAACAAACTGGGCTAAATAAAAGCCTTCAACGCGTCTGCGCCGCTCACGTGCGTACATGACTAAGTCTTCAGCAATATCAAAATAAGCGCCGCCTCCTTTAGGTTTATTAAGAAGGCTGCGAAACATAACCTTAAAGGGAACGTCTTTTCTGATAACGTTCTTGTCAAACATAGCAAATCAAAATAGCACAAGCCTCCACTAAGTAGCTAGAGTCTCTTTAATAATAAAATTACCCTCTTTTGTCCTGTAATCAGGGGGTTATAAAAATGCGGATTTTTCAAACTGCCAATTTCTGTCTACTAAATAGAAGATTGTTACTTTTTCGTCTTCTAGACGCAAAAAACGGCAAACACGCAAAAAAATATGTGCCAAATACCTATAGCTTAAACACGTAAAAAATTGCTCAAAAAAGTACCCAAAAAGAAGTTATGTGTGCATAAAATGTGCACACAATCTCCCTATTACTAGACTCAATAGTGCATAAAAAATTCACAATTAAAATACACCCTATTTTGTGATAAATCTATTATTTAGTAGATTATCCCCTATTTGCTAGATTCTCTATTTTGTGTTGGAACAAAGGATACACGCCCAACTAACTGTTTGTCAAGTGATAAATCTCTTGTATAATAGACATTTATATATGGGGCTGGAACAAGCATGCTTACCCACCACAGAAAGTCCATAAAATGCCGTTTTATGGTTACTTTGGGGGAGTTTTAGAGAACACAGTATACGCATGGACCCATAATACTCGTTTTGGACCATGGTCAAAAAAATGCACCAAATACCCTGACTTACTGAGCACAAAAAACGCGCATTTTTCAACATTTCCAACACATAACAAACATATATCAAACACATTAAAACTTTTAAGAAATTCTTATAGTTTCCTGTCCATTTTAGGTATCCTAAATTTAATAGTACGCCCTGACGCCATCTTTTCCAGTAGACCCATCTGATAGAGGCGATTGAGCCGGTACGATATTGTTGAGCGCGTTACTTCAAGCTCTTTGCCTGTTTCACGCGCAGAAAGCGGACCTTGCGCTTCTAGCAGCTGGATAACATCACGATCCTTTACAGACAAATGACCAATGCGCTCTAACGCGGATTCCAGAACGCTTTTTGGCTCTTTTTCGGTAATCTGAGTGCTTTTTTCTGTTTTTAACGCCTCTAGAGCCTCTAAAATCTCATCCAACTTCTTTAAATCGTCTAGTTTTGAGTGAATTCCGCTCATTACCGAACCCATGGATTCAAGAATTTGGGTATTCACCACGCGCGCCTGGCTTAAAGGATGCTCTTCAAGGATAGAAACCTGCTTTTGCCAGCTGTCAATCGTTTCTCCAAGCCTAGGAGTGCTTATTTTTGATAAATCAAGCGTCTCCTCCTTTATTTTTTCTTTTTCAGCGCTTTTAGAGCGTTTTTTAAACAGGTTAAAGATTCCCATCAATCCTCCCATGTTTTCCAACACATTAGCTAAATAAAATGTTTTTGCTCCAACATGTCCCAGCAGTGTATCCCAACCAGTTCAACACAACCAAACATGCTCCAACAGACGCCCTTTATTGTTTCAACAATAAGGACATATGTTTCAACATGTTTTAATTATTGTGTCAACACAATAACCAACATGTATGTAGTGCATATTTTCTTCACAATTTAATGCTTTTTGTGAGACAAAGACACCATAGTAAAAAACGGAACAACGCGCAGTCAAAAAAGACGTGAAACAGACAAGAGTGCGATTAAACGCGATTTAATTATCTTCAATAATGAAGTTAATAAAAGTGAGAGGTTTTTGAGAGTAAGAACTAAAAAACAGGTCAAAACCGCTGCAAAAAGAGTGAGGGTTACAAAACAGTTAGAACAGGGTGCGCGCAGGCAAAATGAGAATTTATCAGAGAAAAGGAATCCAAAGGTGTGGATTATTGCAGCTAAGTAATGTGAGGGAAAAGAGGGGCTTTGCCCAAAATAGACCTGTAGGGTGGTTTAGGAAACTACAGCAAAAAGTGAGAGGTTTTTAACACAAAGCAGAAGACCGTTATAAAGAGAAAAAAGTGAGAGACTAAGTAGTTTTTTGGTTCTTGAGGATTTCTTGATACACATGCTCGCGAAGTGAGACTGGCTGGATTTTAAGGCCTTTTGATAAAAGTGAGTCTACGTCAATAAATTCAATTTTCTCCCACAAATAACGGTGAATGCACCACGTAACAGTCGCAGGGTTTAAATTACAGCGACGTGAGAGTTCACGTATCCAAAGAAAGTCTTCTCCTGCCTTTTTTGCTTCTGCAAGGGTCTTTAGAATGTTTTTTAGGTGAGTTTCTGTTTGTTTTTGCATGACTTTAAACAGGTGTTTAAACAATATAAAGGTTATTTCTGCTCTGCAATTAGAGAAAAAAGTGCTAGAAAGTGAGAGTTCTTAACAGGTGTTTAAACAAGAGAGATACTCTATCAAGTAACACAATGCATAAAAGAGAACGTGCAAATATCCTAAAGAATGGGCGCACTACGCGAAATTGAAGAGTTGTGTGTGCCACTACGGCTCATAGATCAGGTGAATCTTGCATTGCTTGTGCTTGATGAAAAACCAGGAACATGGATTGCACTACAAACCCATGATTTTTGCTATGAGAAACGAGAAGGTTTTGATGTGGCTCATCTCCGTTCAATGAGAGACGATTTGTACACGCTTAGTGATGTGCTCATTCGTACGGGTTTATTTCATACTGAAACGCGAAGAACGCAGTTTGAATTGCTATCTCTTAAAATAACACTTCCACTTCCCTCACGCAACGCACCACGCGTACACACCGCTAAAGCGCGTACATCGTCAAGAAAACAAACACAACTAGAGAATGTGTATACTTACCACAACCCGCTTGAGTTTCATACGTATGACGAGTTATTTGTTGCAACAACACCAAAAACGCTCAGCAATCTTGTGTACGCCCACGCAACAGGAGATGACCACGTGTTTGGTCTAAATCTTGGTTTTCCAAAAACTGCTGTTGACACATATGTGCATAAAAAGCAGCGTTTTAATGAAAGGAACCTAGAGAAGACTACTATTTTTAAGCGCTTTAGAAAGAATCCCGGTTCAATTAATGAACTGTATGAGCCTGTTCCAAAGGAATTGCACTTCTTTATGGGGTATGTTTTCTCTGATGAGTATTTTGAAGAAGAATTGCAAACGTCCTGGCGCTGGCACGACGCAATAAAAGAGAACTCTCCGCGCTTGTATGCGCGGATACAAAAAAGATATGCACGCTGTTAAAACGGCTTTGAAATGCTTATTCCTGTTTACCTACGCCAACACGTGGAAGGGGAATAGGGCTTGGCAGGTTCATGTCTTTTGCAAGCGTGATTGCGTGCATTTCCGATGAATTTAGAATTGCCTGAAGAACAACTTCCATATAGTCTTTTACAACTAATTTGTCTTTCTTCCAGCCCGCAATGAGCTCGTCTGATTCTTTTTTTGTTGCTTCAAAGATGACTTCGCCAGCAACAATGATTTCTGCGGCGTTCTTTCCTGCAGGTTTTTCATAGGTATACCCTGATTTAAGTTCGTATTCCACAATAAGCGGGATGTTTTCGCCAATTTTTCCTTCACCAATGCGGATGTTTTTTGGGACCGCGTTGGTGCTAATAGGTCCGGGCGTTGCTTTTTGCTCAACAGGGAATCGCTGTGCGCGTAGTTGTGTTAATCGCTGTCCAATCATTCTCATAATGCTTCACTTAGTGCTCTTTAACTGCAAAAGCGTATTTAAAGATTTTCTCACTGCTGCGCGCAAGAATTAAAAGCAAAAAACTGCCTAAAAAGGTATGCGCGTCATTGTTATTGCTGAAAAGAACGTAGTTGGAAACGCGGTGGGCAACATTCTCAAAGAGAAATATGGGTTTGTTTCTGCGCCTAAACTGTATGGGTTTGAAACCTATCAAAACGGAAACAACTATATGATTATATCAAAAACAGACGTGCTGCACGTTTCGGGCCTTGATTTTGAAGCGGAACTGTTTATTTTTCCCTCAACACATCGTTCACAGGCAAAAAAGCCCTTATTTTCTGCGCACTGCACCGGATTATTTAGTGATGACAAGAGCCATGGCGGCAAGGCGTGCACACTATCAGGGGCAAACAGTGCAGCAATCCGCTTTGCCTTGCACAAATTGCGCGAATACAACCCTGACCCCGCGTGTGATGTCGGCCTTGAAGTGACCCACCATGGGCCGTACACACAGTCTCCAAGCATTTTTGTTGAAGTTGGAGGCTCAAAAAAAGAGTGGGAATGGCAAAAAGGCAGAGAGATAATCACTCAAGTTTGTTATGAGCTCTTGACCGCTCCGTTAAAGTGTGAGCATTCTGCAATAGGGTTTGGCGGTTCACATTATGCTAACAAACACACAAAAGCAATTCTAGACAGTATATACGCTGTGGGACATATCTGTCCAAAGTATGCTATATCTAAATTAACAGATGAGCTTGTGCAGCAAATGGTTGAAAAAACTGTTCCGCGCCCGTCAGTAGCGCTTTTTGACAAGAAATCAACCAAACGCAAGGATTGGCTTAAAACAGAACTTACAAAACAGGGTGTTGCAGTTATCCAAATCTAAACCGTTACTGTACGCTTTAATTAACTTCAATATAGCAGTACAAAAAATATTGCCATGTCCCCTAATAAAACGGCTGTTTTCGTTAGTTTTAATACGAATATATATAACATATAATTAAATATCATATTTAAAGTGTTATCTTAATTAGATAAGAAATAAGATGGTTCATATTAATAAAATAAGTCATAAGAACTCTTTAAATGCCTATTTTTCAGTGTGTTGTGTGAGGTTAAGTGCTGTTTTATTTAGGTAAACCCAGTAACATAGGGTCAGAGCATGAAAAATCAGTGGTTTTCTGCAAAAAAAGCACGAGTGAGTGGTTGTGCAATGTGTTGGATAGACTTCAACGCACCCCCTTGTTTCCTGTGGAATATGTTAGGGCTAGTGCTAGCTATTCAAATTCAATAGTTCCGGGAGGTTTATCAGTCAGGTCATATAATACGCGGTTTACTCCTGAGACTTCATTTGCAATGCGTGCGCCAATCTGTTTTAGTAACGTAAGGGAAAGGCACGCGGCTTCTGCAGTCATAGCATCAACGCTGCGCACGCACCGAATAACAACCGGGTATTCATAGGAGCGTTCGTCTCCTTTCACGCCAACAGTCTTGACAGGAAGAAGCGCAGTAAATGCTTGCCACAAATCAGGTACGCCTTGTGTTATAAGTTCTGCGCGTAGTATAGCATCAGATTCGCGAACAATGCGCAGTCGGTCTTTTGTTATGCTGCCAACAATTCTAACTGCAAGTCCCGGACCCGGAAAAGGCTGGCGGTCAATGAGCTGGTTTGGGATGCCAAGCAATCTACCTATTGCTCTGACTTCATCCTTGTACAAGTCTGCTAATGGTTCAAGAACAGAAAGTCGCATGTTTTTTGGCAGTCCACCCACGTTGTGGTGCGTTTTTATTTTTGACGCGTTTTTTGACGTTTGCGCGCTCTCAACACGGTCAGGATAAATCGTGCCTTGACCAAGATACGTGAAGTCACCGAGTTCTTGCGCTTTTTTGTCAAACACGTCAATGAACGTGTTGCCAATGATTTTTCGCTTTTCTTCAGGGTCTGTTACGTTTTTGAGCTGCGAAAGGAAACGGTCGCTTGCATCAATTGCATGAAAGTTTTTGAAATTGTTAAAATAGGTTATCACTTCTTCAAATTCGCCTTCGCGCAGTAAACCATTATTTATGAACACGCAGTGCAAATTGTTTGGAATTACCTTGTTGAGCAGGGTTGCCGCAACCGTTGAATCAACGCCTCCGCTCACACCCATAAGCACATTCTTAGTTCCCACGCGCGATTTGATGCTCTGCATGCTCTGTTCAATAAAGTCCTGCAAGCTCCAGTCTCGTTTTGCATTAATACTGCTAAGAAACGCGTCAAACACGTCACGACCATTTTTCGTGTGCGTGACTTCAGGATGGAATTGAACAGAGTAGAATTGCTTTTTTTGGTGTGCCATGCTCGAAATGTAGCCATTTCTTGAGAGTGAGGTAACAAGAAATCCTTTAGGCGGCGTTTGAACATAATCAGAGTGGCTCATCCACACTTCGTGTTCGTGAGAGAATGTTTTGAGAAGGTTTGATGAGTCGCGCACGTTGATGATTGTGCTACCGTATTCGCCTTTTCCTTTTTGTACGCTTCCGCCAAGGCTTTGTGCCATGAGCTGGTGGCCATAGCAAATGCCAAGAATTGGCAAGCCTAGAGCAAAGATGTTTTGGTCAATAGTTGGAGCGTCTTTTTCATACACGCTTTTTGGTCCGCCTGAAAGAATGAGCGCTTGTGGTTCTAGGTCTTTTATTTTTTGTGCGGGCGTATCTGGTGCGATGAGTTCTGCGTATACGCCAAGCTCTCTGATTCTTCGCGTAATAAGATGCGCGACTTGACTTCCAAAATCAAAGACGAGTATCATAGGGTAAGTTCCTCATGTGTTCCGTGTTTTAGTTTGTATGCAATTTTCAAAGCAGTAAAGTTCGAGTTCTGGGATGAGAATAGTCTCAACACAAAGTGGCCCGATAATACTGCCAAACAGTTCACGTGATGAATCAACCACGCCATTTCCCATTTTAAAGACTTTTGGAAGTAGAAAATCTCATAACACAACAGGTGCATTGCCCGCCACCACATTAGCTACCCACGTTCTAGTGTTCACAGTAAGGGTCTTACTCTTGCGCGCAGCATTCTTGGTGACACACATCCAGACATAACCCTGTCAAATTCTAAAAAAAAAGGATTTAGTGTTGGTAGTGGTCCAAGAGGTCTTGGCGCGACCAAGGTTTTGCGTGCTTCATAGAAAAGCCGAGTTTTTTCACGTAGTCTTTAAGTGTTTGAAGATTAGGCGCTTCAATTTCAAGAAAGGAGGGAATCCCCGGTATGGTGTCAATGTCAACGTGGACTGTGTCAAGTTCGTAGGAGGTGCGTGTTTTTTTATCAGCATCCCACACGCTCAGCCCCAAGTCTGAAAGAATGCTCATGAGAATGTCCCGGTCTGACACGCGTATTTCATGTTCATGCATGATTTTTGCTTTTTTCTTGCTGACCCTTTTTTTGAGCGTGAGCAGTGCAGTTTGACCAAGCATTCTAATGCGCAGTATCTTATCTTCGTGCCCTAATCGTTTATCATCAAAATCGTAAAAATAGGAGTGGACGGTTCCTTCAAACGTTTTTTTCGCGCCAAGCGCGTGAAGCGTGCGCACTACGTCTGCTTTGTTTATGTTGAGAATTTTAACTTCGATTTCCATTGTGTGAGTCACCCATGCATACAACGTGCAGAGGCGTTGTTATTCCGTGAATCTGAAAGCAAATAGTTGGAGCGGAATCTCTTCTAAGTCGTTGTGCGTGAATTTAATTTTCTTGGGGTTTGCATCGCGTTTGAGGTAGAGAAGTTCTTGAAGTTTTTTGCTTGGAAACAGGTGTTAATACTGCGCAACCAATCTTTTTTAGTGTATCTGGCATGCACGCATTATTGCCGGTAGAGTTGGTAGAGCTTTTTTATCACATCATAACCCTGAATGAGACCAAGAGAACCGCGCTCGCAATATTTTTCTGCAAAATTGCTCATCGTATCGGGTTTGATTTTTCCGCATATAAGAAGGGGTATTGGCTCTGCTGCATGGCGCATGAGTTTTGTTGGCGTTGCATGGTCTGAAGTAACGCAGAGCACATCGCTTTGCGCGCTAAGTTGGGTTTTGAGAAAAGCAAAAAGGGTTTTGTCAAGGTATTCGATGCAGTTTTTCTTTTTCATTGAGTTTCCTTCATGCCCATACGTGTCAGGTCCTTTGATAAAAATCACAAATTTTTCGTGCGCTCCCCACTGGTCTTTAAGGAGGGCAACGGTTTTTTCAATGTCTTTTTCATATTCTTCAGTTACGTTTTCAATGCCAAGAATGGTCATGCCCGCAGCTTTTGCAAGACCAAACTCAACAGGCGAGGTGCAGATTGCTGCAACATTATCATATACCGGAAGCTCAGGCAGTTTGGTGCCTGCACCGCGTGTGATAAGGTGCGTGACAGGGTATCCTGCTTTGCTTCGCCGGTCATTGTTGGATTTGCTTTGGCGCAGGACTTCGTGCGCGCGCTCTTCAAATGAGCGAAGCATATTTGCTGAACGCACATTCTCTTCAGCCCTATTAGTGGGAAGCACATGTCTCATATGCTCGCCCTCTTCAATGGGGTCTGAACCGCGAATTTCTTCACCAAGGGGTTGAGAGCTTTTGAGAATGAGCACTGCGCGGTGTCTGAGCGTGTGTTTGAGCTCAAAGTCGCCGCTGTATTTGATTTTTTCTTTGATTTCTTCAATAATAGTGTGTCCGTCTTCGTTTGAGATGCGTCCTGCCCGGCGGTTTTCAACCTCTCCTTTAAGATTAACAAACGCGAGGTTGCAGCGAATAGCAAGGTCTTTTCCTTCCCTAAAATTCACGCCAGCGCCAAGTGATTCAAGAGGTCCGCGTTTCCAATTTGTGTCGCGTGGGTTTTGGCCAAGCAAGCTGATGCCGCCAAAGTTTGAGCCATTTTCTGCAATGAATTCTTTATGGTCTATGCGAAAGTTTTGCACGAGCCCAAGGGCTCCTTTTTGCGCAAAATAGTCAAGGTTTGGGGTTTCTGCTGCTTCAAGGGGGGTCTTGTCTTTGAGCAAGCTCACTGGCTCATCACCAAGTCCATCAATGATAACATACACAAGTTTACCCATGTGCAATATACAGGAATGCTGCAAATAAATAATTGATGCTTAAAACGTACTAAAAGCATAGGTAATGGCAATAATTATTAAGAATGCACACATTAAGACTAAGCATAGCTGGTAACCCGTATGCAAGTGCTGAATACGGCAAAAACACTTGATGAAATCATATTTCCTCTCGACGCAGTGTACGCAAAGAAAAATGTATTTAACGCGCTCAAACTAAGTGGGAATTCAAAAGACCATCACGAGAATGAAGAGCAGTGGAAACACCTATTTTTTTCCTGGATTACGAGGGTGCAAAAGCGTATCCAAACAAAGAACAGTCAAAAAGGAATTTTGTTGCATACTAGAAAAACAAAAAAGTTGCCACATACAAAGGCGGGAGCGGAAAACCAGTTATGATACGCTGTGTGCAAACAATAATCGGCATCTTGCGATAAACACTTATAAGGTCATCAATGTTTTTCCCAGCCTATGAGTTCAACAACAGTGATTGGAATAAGCATTCTGCTAGGCGCGCTTTTCATAACCTTGAGCATCATGTCATATGTCTCACGGGAAGAAAGCAATTTTCTTAGCTATCATAACCTTCTTGACCGATTGCGTTTTGAAGAATATACGATTCAACGAAGCATTGTTACTAATGATACAAATCACTCGTTTGAAATTATTCGTGCAAGCCAATACACAAACAGTTCAGATGAAATTCCAGGCTTTCTTGAATGGAACGACACCAGTATCACGACTCAATACACTTTTTTCTCTGCTGGAAATGAATCAAAACTCGCGTTTGAGCACGCAGAGAATAGAACGGTTATCACAAATTACCCTGCAAAAAAATATATTGAAACAACAAAAGGGCTTAGCCCCGAATCAATTGCCCAATGCGTCTGTCCTTCAATTGACCAGGACAAATGTAATGCGCTCAACCAAACAAATTATACCTGGGGTGTTGACGTGTGTGCGGGTCTTCCTGCCCCTCTGCGCGTGTTTGTATATGAAGACACACAGACATCCCGCGCATTTCCGTATTATGTATTTGGCAGAGACTGTGCGGTTATCTGTTCTTAGAAATATTTTAGATACTCTTCTATTGTAATACCTGCACGTTTGAATGCGCGCTCAAGTTTTAGTTTTGAAACACCTTCACTTTGAAAACTTCTGATAAGCTGTATGAGCATTGATTTTTCACTAAGGCGTTTTTGTGGTTGCACCCGGCGGACATACAAGCTCACCGCTGCTTTAACTGTAAGAGCAGGGAAAAAACCGCTGATAAAACCAACAATGATAATAATAAAAAGGGAGGGCTGTATTTGAAGCGTGTTTGAAATCAGGTTAACAAAAACAATAATGCCCACGAGTTCAAGAACAGTTGCAACTTTGTTTTGGTACGAGCCAAAAGAAGCAGTTGCAAGAAATTCAGCGCAAACAATACCAGAAATGATGGCAAGTGTGGTGAACAAGGATTCAATCATAATTGACGTGTGAAATTGTCAAAGCGCTTAAAAGGATTCTGGTAAACCAAAACGTGCCTTACAAAGGCAGAAAAACCATGCCTGGAGGTGTGATATTACCGCAAGAATAATAAAGTAACTGCTGATTTTTGAAAACAACCAACATGAACAGTAACTACTCAATAGTGAACAAATCGGGGCTGCGGGTGTTGGAAGTAGATTGTTCTTCTAAAAGTATTGTTGCGCTTGACAAAGAATGTGAAAAAAAGGAGTTTAAAGATGCGCTTTTGAAACACGAGCCGGATATGATTGCATTTATGGGGGTGCGTTTTAGCAGGGTGTACACGCGAGATGAGATTTCAGCGCCAAAAAATGCAAAAGGCCGTTTGATTCCGCGTTTTGTCTCCTATGTGTTTGGTAATGCGCATGGCAGCGTGCTTGAAGAGTATCCTATTCCAGGAGCAACAGTTCGCATTATAAAAACACACGAGCTTGCGCCAACATACGTTATTGAACCGGTAGAATGCACGCTCAGCATGAAGGATATTGAATCAGCACATACTGCATTTGATTCGCGTGTTGAAGAAGAGTTTGGAAGAGGGAAAAAACAAGTGCGTCTTGATAGCGCGCCCTTGCAAGATGTAGTTTCGCGGTATTCAGATGGGTTTGGGGTGTTGGAACTTTTCTTTCGTGATGAAAAACTACAGGATGTGTTTGTTGACTCTCCAGCACAAAGCCCGATTCATGTATTACACGAACAGTATGGTGAGTGCAACACAAATGTGTATGTGGGTGATGAAGAGCTCGAAAAGATTGCAAGCAAGCTAAGAATTATGAGCGGGAGACCATTTGATGCAGCACATCCTGTGTTTAATGCTAGTCTTGATGAGTATGGAGTGCGCGTGTCAGGTATTTGTGAGCCGCTTACCTTTAGTGGAATTGCATTTGCCTTTCGAAAACGCACAACAAAACCATTCACGCTTGCAGGTCTTGTGCAAAATAAGACGCTAAGCGCACGCACAGCAGCGCTACTCTCCCTTCTTGTTGAAGGAGAAAGTGCAATTCTCATAACCGGAGCTCGCGGAGCGGGAAAGACATCGCTTCTTAATGCATTGCTCTTGGAAGTGCCAAAGCACTATCGCGCAATTGTGATTGAAGATACTGCAGAACTTCCTGTTTCTCAGTTGCGGGCACTGGGCTTTAAAATTCAGCACGTGCGCACAAAAGCAACAACAAAAGAGAATAATTATGAGTTAAGTGCACAAGATGCCGTCCATTCCGCCTTGCGTCTTGGTGAGAGCGCTCTTGTAGTAGGCGAAGTCAGGGGTGGCGAAGCACGAGCCCTTTTTGAAGCTATGCGTATAGGCGCAGCAGGTCGCGTAGTTCTTGGCACTATTCACGGTTCAGGCGCGCGAGACACGTTTGAGCGTGTTGTGCATGATCTTGGCGTTCCGCAAAGCAGCTTTAAGGCAACAGATGTTGTTGTCTCACTTGCAAGTCTGCAAAAGACAGGAAGCTTAGAAAAAACGCGCAAAGTAGTGGGAATCACCGAAGTCGGAAAAGATTGGACACAAACTCCCATGGAAGAGTCGGGTTTCATCACACTTGGTGTGTATGCAGGGGAGGTGTTTTCTGTCAGGAATTTAACAAATTCAAGCATTCTAAAACGAATTGCATTTTCAAAACAAACAAATGTTAGCGAATTGCTCCGCCATATCACATGCGGTGCGGTGTTCTATGAAATGCTTGCTCAGAAAAATATCATAGACATGGTGCGTTTTTTAGAACTTAAAACACGGTTCAACCCAATAAAACAAGAAATAGCACGTTCTAACACGAAAAATTATGCAAAACTCGCAAAAAATGAATTATCAAAAATATTGAAACAGTATGAGACATAAGATAAATTACGAAACTATTTGCAGGACATTTAGACTCAATCTTATTGCAAACATTCCAGAGAATAATTTAGAGAATTATCTTTCAATAGTATCTTATACTCTTAGTCCACATGATGTATTTTATGCAGCACAGGGTATTTTTCTTTTTTTGTTTCTTATATTCTCAGTGTTAGGTATTATCATGTCTTTTTTTGGCGTAAGCCCGCTTATTTTTGCTGGGCTGGGGGTGTTGTTTGGCGCAATCGGCGCAGGGATTATATGGATATACCCTCAATTTCGTGCGCGTGTTCGTGTTGTTGACTCACTCTCATCATCTCCATTAATTCTTGCTCAGCTAGTTTCGTATCTTAAACTCTCACCAAATGTGGAATGGGCAATCACGCATGCAACAGAATTTGAAGAGGGATTTCTTAGAAAAGTGTTGCGAAACATCGTGCAAGAGAGCGTGCGAAAAGGAAGAATAACTGACGCACTTACAAAAACAGGGCTTATGCTCAGCGCGTATTCACGCGGATTTAAGCGCTGCTTATTTTTAGTGCGAGCAAGCCTCAGTGAATCGAATGAACAGAAACGCCAGACAATTCTTGACAAGAGCCTGTCCTCTTTTTTGGATGAAGTGCGAAGAGACCTTACTGAATTTTCTCAGCGATTAGTAACGCCTTCGCTTGTTGTATTTAGTGTGGGCACCATTGTTCCTCTTGCGCTTGTGTCGATTCTTCCAATCCTTAATGTGTTTGAATCGTCAAACATGCTGAGTCTTATTATTGGTATTTTAGGAGTGCTTGCAATTGGCATATTTGCATACACAACTATAATACTCATGGAAAAACCGGTTGTGGTGAGTAAAACGCACAGCATTGAAGGTGGTTTTTCTTTTCGCGCACTTGCCATTGCCGTGTTTGCTGGCGCGGTTATTGCATTTCCAGGAGTCCTCTCCTTGCTTCAGTCTCAGGGTTTGCTTGTTGTCTCAGGCACGCTTGGAAACGTTGTAAGTTTTCTTGACACAATGCCGCTTATTCTTGCACTTGGTGTTAGCACAAGCGTGTACTGCTTTGTTACGAGCAGAAGAGGTTTTTTGCAGTGGAAAAAAGAATCGCAGCTTGATGATGAACTCGCAGATGTATCATACGCAATTGCAAGTGAGCTTGATAATGGTTTACCATTTGAGCGAGCGATTAAAAATGCAAGTAGCGGCGCAGGCGGTTTTGAGGAAATTCTTGTTGGTGCATGGAAACTAGTTAAAAACCATCACAAAAGCATTGAAGATGCATTTTTTGACAAGAATGTTGGCGTGCTCAGAACGGTTCATTCAAAACGTGTTAATGCATTATTCCGATTTTTGAGTGTTGCACACATGAAAGGAAGTGGTATTGTTTCTAAGACCCTCTTTGCGTTTCATGAACACTTGATGAGCTTAAAGAGTGTTGAGTATGATATGCAGAACAAACTGAGCCAAAGCATGGGTATGATCCAAAGTACTGCTATCTTTTTTGCGCCAGCAATCGGCGGGTTAATTGTTGTCTTAAATCAACTGATTGAGGGTGCACTCACAAAAACGCGGCTTGAATTGGATGCGAGCGGTCTTGGTGTTTCATTCTTTTCATTTTTTGGAAGCACCGGCATCAGTTCAAGTATATTGCACCTTATTGTTGGCGCTTACATGCTCATTTTTGCAGTTATTATGCTTCGTTTTTCCGTGTTTATTATGTATGGGAAGGACAACAATCTTTTAAAACACAAATTAGCCCGCATGTTGCCAATAACCGTATTAATCTACGCATTAACGGTTGTAATTGCCAAATTATCATTTGGCGTGTGATAATACAATGATGAACAAAAAAGGTATTGAAGGTCTTCCCCTCAAATATGTCGTGGTCGCGCTTGTTGGCGCACTGGTGATTGGTATTGCCGTGCAAATGACAAATACTATCCAAACAAGTGTTGAAGATTCAACAAGTGTAATCAGCGAACAAACAACCGGCCTTGTTATTGATGCTGCGCGTGGCAACACGTATGTGACTGGTTTTGAAAATGTGGGCGTTCTCTCATGGAGCTTTAACGCAACCACGGGCGATTTGAAAGTGGCACTGGTAAACACCGGCGTAACTGCGCTTGACATTGATTACATTAATGCAAGCTTTAACGGCATAACAGACACCTCAAATACTGACCGAACACTGCAGCCCGGCGAGAGCACTAGACAGCTTACATTTGGGCTTAGTTCTCTTGCAAGCAACGGCGACCAAATTTCAGTTAGTCTTGTTGTTGTTAAAACTGATGCGAGTGTTGAGCGTGGAATACTAGTTGGCGTCGCGCAATGAATCGCAAAGGCGTTGAAGGACTTGGATTTAGTTTTCTTATTTTCTTATTTCTTGGAGCAATTGGCGCAAGCCTGAGTTTTTACGCGTACAACGCATACCAACAGGTTGACGGCGTGCGCGAATTTTATCAGAGTATACATGACCTTCGCGAAGAAATCCAATGGCTCAAATACAATAATGACAAAGGAGCGTTTACCAGTAGTACCATACAAGTGCCCGCAGACTATGCTGTTTCTTTTGCGTATTCTGCTATCACTATCAAAAACAGCACTGACTCGCTTTCAATCCCGATAGAAGTAAATTTTACGACACCACATTATTTAACGCAGGGCATGTATACGTTGCGTTTGTGTTATGGAGATTGTGATAAGAGAAATTATCTCATTGAATTTGAGTAACTATGAAATCCCTTCTTGATACACAGGGCGTGTATACTCATTTGGAAACAATTGAAGAATTTCTCTAAAACAGTAACACCGCGCGCATGCCCGAATAGATGAATGTAAGGCTTGCAAGCGCAATTGCAAAAAGAACCCATTTCCTGAACGTTTTTTGGGGTATTTTGGTAACAACTTTTTTTCCAGTAAATGACGCAAAAATAGCTATAACAAACAGGATTGGAATAAGATAGTACAAGTTTGGAGAAAGAAATCCACTACCAAAATAGATGGGAATGCGCATGAGGTCACCAGAAAGTGAGATTGCGGCTGCAGTTGCGAGATACACGCTTTTTTTGAGTTTGAATGCGCTTAAAAACGCGCCGCGCAACGCGCCACCTGTTCCAATAAGTCCTGCAAAAAATCCAGACAGGCTTGCGCCAATCAGGCTATTTTGTTTTGTTGGTTTAAAAGAGCGCTGCCCATGCCATGCAAAAAACACGTAGGCAAGAAGAAAGATGCCCAGCACGAGTTTGAGCACGTCCTGAACAATCAAGTTCACCAGTAATGCACCAATAACAGTAGCAATCACACTTGGAACACCAAAGCGCAAAAGTAGGTTTCTGTCAAGGCCATGTCGAAAGAAGGTGAGACGTCCTAGGTTTCCTGATATGTGAAAGATTGCAACAAGCAGGAGTGCTGTTTTAAAGTCAAAAAAGAGCAAGGCAAGAGGCAGAAAAAGAGTTGACGAGCCAAAGCCGGCCATGGTCCCCGCCACTTCTGCAAAGAACGCAAAAACAAAAAACAGGATACTTACCATATCCTAAGTAAAGAGCAAGCCTGTTTGTTAAACATTGTGCACAAGAAGAAGCGCGACTACGAGATGCCGGTGTTTTCCTAACATACAGCCACACAAAAGGAGGTTATTTGAGCGCGCCTTTTGCTTCAAGGTCTGCTAAGAATCGTTCAACCGTGCGATGTGTTTTGATTTTTTGCGTTCGAAGCACGTCTGCCGCGTCTTCAAGTGCTTCTTCTACAGCAAGCATTTGTTCATACGTTTTTGGCTTTGCCTCAACATATTTTCCACGCGTGTATTTGCCAGATTTTCCTTTTCGAACTCGCTTCCACACAAGAAAGAGCTCATCAGAGAGAGCGCTCATCTCTTTGTATGAGCATCCTAACAGCTTTGACACGTGGTTTGCTTCGTCAGTGAGTTCTTGGGTGTATTTTTTAGCGGCTTCTCCTGCTTTAAGCTCCAATCTGACAAGTCCGTCCTGGATTTTTGTGCTTTTGGTGAGTTTGATGAGTTCTGATTCTTTAGTATTATCAAGGTGTGTGCCACCACACGCTTCTATGTCAAAATCAGCTATTTTAATGACGCGCAATTCGCTTCCCGGTATTGCACCCCCCTGATAAAGGATAAACCCATATTTCTTTTCTGCCTCGCTTTTTTGGAGCACAAACTTTTCAACACGAATTGCTTTTTTGATGATTTCATTTGCTTTTTTCTCGATTGCACGCATTTGCTCATTTGAGAGCGCTTCATAGTGCGAGATGTCGAGTCGTGCTTTTTGGGGTGTTTTTTCACTGCCGCCTTGCCACACATGGGCGCCTAACACGCTTCGTGCTGCCCCGTTGATGATGTGCACGCTTGTGTGGTGTTTTGCAAGTTTGATTCTTCGCTCCTTGTCAATTTTTCCTTTAACGGCGTCGCCAACTTTGAATTTGTTTGCGTGTTCCACTTTGTGCAGTATAACTCCGTCTTGGACAATGGTGTCAATAACGTGTTCATCATTCAAATAGCCAATATCATGGAGTTGTCCGCCGCTTGTTGGGTAGAATATGGTTTTGTCAAGTATCACGTAATCATCAATGATTTTGACTACTTTTCCGGTGAATGAATCTTTTTTGTAGTCAGCATAATAGAGTCTCTCAGTTTTTTTGATATCTGAAACATTGAGCAAGTAGCGTTCTTCTTTTTCATCACTTTTTCGGTGGCGCTCTGCAATTAATGAGTAAAAGTCATCAGGAACGTTTACATCAACGCCTGCGTCTTTGAGTGATTGTGGCGTGACGCCGTGGCTGTCGTAGAGTTCAATCATCTTTTCAGTCTTGATTTTTCCTTTGATACTTTTAATGATGCGCGCAATGTTTTCCAATGTCTTTTCATATTTTTCTGCTTCAACAGCCAAGACTTTCTGCACGTCATCTAAGTGGTCTTGAAGCTCAGGGTATTGTGACTTCAATGCATCAGCATGCCATTTAACAATTTGTCCAAAATCAAGATTCCATTTGTACTTGCGATTAAAGTCATATGCTCGTCGATAAATTGCGCGTAGGTTGTATCCGCCCCCACTGTTTGAAGGCAGCGCGCCATCGGATAATGCAAAGAGTAAGCTTCGCGTGTGGTCTGCAATTGAATAGAGTGCTTGGAGTGGAAGAATTGCATTTTTGAGCGCATCTACGTTCATACTCACTTCTTCTGCAATGCCAGCCCATTCTTTGTTAATATCATCAGTCTCATCAAGATTGAGTCTGCCCGCAAGGGGGTAGAATTTTTTCATGATGTTTGCATCCATTTTGACGCCAGTTTCTCGTTTGAGTTTTTCAAGCACGCTCGCATACGTTGATTCGTAACTGATTGGTGCATTGTTTGAAAACCATGCGACGCGTTCTTGGCCAAGACCCATGTCTACAACTTTGAGTTTCAAGTCTTCAAATTCTGGGTTGCCGCCAAGATAGTGGTATTGCATATAAACCTGGTTGCAGAGTTCAATGCCACCTGCAAAGAGTTCAACGCTTGGTCCAAAGTTTTGGCTTCCTGCCCACACGTCCTCATGATAGGTTAATTCTTTTGGGTCAAGGCCAAGCACGTCAAAGAAGTATGAGGATAAGTGTTTCATGTACGCGTTTGTGTCATAGTCTTGTGGTTTTTCAAATCGGTGTTGGCCAATCATAACAAAACCAGTATAGTGACTGCCGGTAATGCCAACATTTCCAATATCATTAAATCTCAAACAGAATTGCGGCACGGTTAACGGGTTTGCGGGTGGTTTTACTACACCATTAACCACGTAGGGTATGAAGTCGTCAATGCTTGCTTCCACAAAGTGCAAGTCGCTTCGCCATCGTGCGACCACGGGGTAGCGTTTGATTGGTGTGTAGTTGCCGACTTTTTTGAAGTGTTTTGAGAATGTTTTCCAAATGTCAAGATATGAGAAGTGGTTTTTTGCGAGTGGCTTTTCAAGAAAGCTAAATTTGCCTACGCAAGACACGTCACCGCAGACTTTTCGGTTTTTGTCTTGGTTCCAGAAGTACCTAGCGCACTTACTGCATTGTCCGCGCACAAAGCCCATTGATTTCAAGTATTTTGTAGGGTAGTACCGGTCTGGGTCTTGAGGGAATATTTTTGTGTACTTCTTTTTAATTTCCTTGTCAGTCAATACAGGCATAATTGACATTTAATGAGAATTAATTTATAAAGATTAAGGGGGAGTTAGCACAAGTTAATATTTGAATTTTCGTTCGTACTTATCATGATTTATCCACTTGAGCACAATACTCATAATTGTTATTTCATCCGTTTCGATGGTATATATCAATCTCCATGCATTTGGAAGGTCGTATTTCCATAAGTTGGTAATAGCATATTTTGTTATGTATTCTTTTGGCCATTGGCTCTTTTTTATTCTCGTACCACAGGTCGGATCTTTCTTTAACTCGTCTGTAGCGTTGTCAATAGCGTCATATAATCTTGCGTCTTCAAATACGCCTTGTCTAAGAGACTCAAACTCTTTTCTGAGCTTTTGAGTAACAAAACCAACAGTAATATTCTTATTCATTTAAAAATCAATTCTTCTCTTATGAGTTTCTGGATTCTTTGAGGGTTGTATGTCCAGATAACACATCCATCTTTATCAACAATGATTTTTCCAGATTTCTCTAAATAGTCCAGTATTACTTGAAATGTTTGATACATCATTTTTTTGGGAAGTTTCTTCCATAATTGATATTTTCCACATTCTTGGCTATGTCTTTGCACAGTTCGCTCTACCATAAGTACTGAGTCTAATGTTGGACTATGCGCAACTGTTGATACAGACATATTATATATCTATATATAATAACAATATTTATATATTTCTGTATAATAATACCCTAATTACTGCACCGTCTACAGTACCCTCTTGAGTTTTAGTTGAATAAAAACCAAGACGCAACAACACCCGCTCCTAACAGCACTAACCACGGTGGTGAATCTTTAATTAAATGACCAACTGTATCTCTCACAGCAGAAACTTGATTTCTATGAATCGTACAATAATCCTTGAAAACGTGCAATATCACCATCCTCACTACTTGGCTCTTCCTCTTCAACAAATTCTATTGCTTCAAGATTCTTAAGTTTTGAAATAAACCAACCTGTTGAGATACCTCTGCGTTTGCGGACTTGAACCTGATAATGTGCGGAAAGTACGACTCGCTTTGTATTCATATAATCATTCACATAAGTAGTGAGCTTTTTGATTACTGTTTCATATCACACATAAGAACCGCGCAGAGGGTATTTATTCTCATTTCCTAAAATTGACCATTATTCATTTTCATTCCAACTCCAATATTCTTCTTTTCCAATTATTACATGGTCGAGGAGTGGAATGTTCAATGTTTTACCCGCTTCTTGCAATTGTTTTGTAACAACCACGTCCTCATGTGAAGGAGCAGGATCGCCAGAAGGATGATTGTGCGCAACAATAATACTGTTTGCACTTTCTTTTACTGCAAGCTTAAAAACTTCGCGCGGGTGCACAAGAACACTATTCAAAATACCCACACTCACTGCAGAGTCCTTTATTAAACGATTTTTAGAGTCAAGAAGTAAGACAAAAAAGTGCTCTTTATCTAAATCCCGCACTTTAGGCGCCAAATAATTAAACACGTCGTTACCTCCCAAAAAACGAACACCCCGCATCTTAGAACTAGTAAAGCGCTTTGTAAATTCAACAAGTGCCAAAATTTGACTTGCTTTTGCAGGCCCAACACCTTTAATCGTCTTCAATTCACTAAGTGAACAAGAAGCAAAACAATCAAAACCAAACTCGGACAACAAACTGTTTGATAAATCAATTACATTCATATCCCTCGTACCTTGACCAAGAATAAGCGCTAACAGTTCAGCAGTACTCAATGAAGAAACGCCATAAGAAAATAATCGTTCTCGCGGGCGCTCTGATTTTGGGATATCTGCAATGCGCATAAAAGAAAAGATATACGAATTCAAAATTTAAGGATATATAACACGTGACCGGTAAAAAAAATATCAATGCAATCATCCACGGTTCTTGCGTTATCACCAGTCAGGGTCTTTTACAAAATCAAATGTGCTTGGCAATGCTTTAAAAGACCGTCACCTGAGCGTAGTGAATTCCCAATACAGCATGTACAAGCCGGCAAGTATGAGTATCAAAGCGCCTGCTTTTTTGATGTAAGGCATTGATTTTTTTAGTTTAGATAAAAGAAGTGTTTGGCTTGTCGCGGCAAGTACGCTCACGCCAACCATTAATATAGTCATGGCAAAAGTATACGCAAACAAGGGAAGAGTAGCGCCAAGCACGGTTTTTGATGCGAATGCTAAGACCATAACAGTGAGAAAAAGCGGGAAAACGCAGCCAAGACTCGCAACCCCATATGCGAACCCGAACAGCACACTCTGAATTGAGCCGTTCTTATCTGGTTTGATACGAATGTTTGGAAGAGAAAAAAAGAATTCTTTTCCAAAAAGTTGCAATGCACCAATTGTGATGAGCGCAAGCGCGGTTGCGACCACGACAAAAGGAAGAATTGACTTGATTGCCTGACCAAAAAGCAAAATGAGAAGACCTATGACAAAAAAAAGAGCGCTAAAACCAAGTGACGCAAGACCGCCAAACCAAAGACCTCGCACGACTCGTGAATGTTTTGACTCTGATGCGAGCTGGTGAGCAACGTAGCCGGGCAACAGTACAAACGCGCAAGGCGCAAAAAAAGCGGCAAGCCCGGCAGAAAAAGCAAAGGAAACAAGGGGAATGTCAATCATGGGCTTTGTGCGGCAAAGGCAAAAATAGTGTCCCAGTTTTCTTCACTAAACACGCCGCTTCCAATGTATTCAATGATGCCTTGCGGGTTGATAATAATTTTTGTTGTCGTGCTCTGGATTTGATAGTCTAAGAGAATGTCACGATTGCCTTGCGCAAACTCAAAAGCAGACGCGCCTTTTTCTTCTTGATAGGTTTTGATTTGCTGCGCTGATTCAGTGATGTCCACATCAATGCCAATAAGATTCACGCCAGCAGGCTCGTTTTTCTTGTACGAAGCTTGGATGAGCGGAATCTCTTTTGAACAGAAAGGACACCACGTGGCAAATCCATACAGCACTGACCATTCTCCGCGCGCTTTTGCATCTGAGAGTGAGAATGTCTCTCCATTAATGAGTTGCACGCTAAACTCAGGCGCAAGACCGCCAACATACACGCCACTCTGCGTGCTTGATGCAAGAGCATCATGCGAACCTTCAACAGGCGCGTTGTACTCTCCAATAACAACGGTCTTTCCGGTAAACCCGCCTGAAACAAAGGCAAGCGCAGGAAGGAACAAAACAAGCGCAAGAAAGAGAACAAGAAACCACATTTTCATAACAATTGTTATCATATGTGTATTAAAAAGGCGTCGAAAGTGGTTTATTTTCAACGGGGGTTTTGCACACCCAAAGAATGTTAAACAGAAATAAAAGTATAGATTTCAAATTTAGCATTTGTGGTTACACGCGCAAAAGAGAACGGTTTTGACCTGTTTTGCGTGCACAATACTGCAAAAGCAGGAGGGTTTTACCAGCGCGTGTTTGAAGCGCTCAAACAGGAAAAGCGGCTACGTGATGTGCGTATTGAGCAGGAGATACCTACAAATTAGAAAAACATCATATTTTCACTAAAGATCAACGTGAAAAATGGATTATTTGAGACTAGAGAACAAAAAGCCACAGCAAATAGTTTACTAAATAGAGCATTCTTAACAAAACGAGCAAATTTAACTGCAACTAACAATAAATCAGAAAAATATCTCTTAATATAGAAAAAAATATGGTGATGCATTAGACTAGCAATTTATACCCTCAAAAAAAGAGATACTAGCCGTTGATGGTTATGAATTAAGCAGTTGCAAAAGATTGTGTTCTGCTTCTTTTGAGTGGTCAAGTTCAATAGCTCGTTTAAAACAAGATTTTGCTTTCTTACGATTACCACTTTGAATATAACATGTTCCTAGATTATTAAACGCCTGAGAGAAATTTGAGTGTAATTTAATTGCAGAAGTAAAATACTGTGCAGCTTCATCAATTGCATCCAATTTTTTGCTCACGCAACCAAGATTATAGTATACTTCCGGCACGCGTTGAGAGTAGATTAATGCTTTTTTCAAAATAGTATTAGCACTCTCAAAATCTTCTTGCATAATAGATAATTCAGATTTTCTGTTAAGATAAATTGCGATAACATCATTATCACGTAAATCTGAAAGATATATCTCATTTTCAATTGATTTGACGGGAATATTTCTTGTAGATATATAAAAATCAAGATTTGCAAGTTTTCCATCTGTAGATTCAATATAATAATTATCCGCCTTATCAGTTGCATGCACAAGGGCATGGAACGGGGCTGCAATGATACTACTCTCTTTTTCAAGAGTATCAAAAATAAAATAGTAGAGAAGAGAAAAATCAACGCAATGACCTAAACGAGTATCAATAAATGAAAAGAAGTTATGACTCTTTTTTGAATATGCGAACTTGTAGTCTTGAAAAACAATTTTTTGCAGCTGCTTACTTATTTCAGGTAAACTATTATCCCCGATATCATTAGTTATACTTTGAAGAGTAGGCGTAACTGTATCAACTCTATTTTCTATTCGAAGAAGATGATTTAATAGGCTATTCATTTTTTGCAACGTGATTTATTGTACTCATAATTAATAATACAATTACCAAAATAATGGAGTCTATCTTCACAAGATGAACATTTTGAATCTAAAGAAACGCCATCGGACAGTTCATCCATAACTGGGTTTTGTATATTCCATAACTCTTGAAGGGAAACAGTCTTTATGTTACCTAAACCTCTATCATTCATAAATGCACAAGGTAAAACCTCTCCAGCATAGGTTATATGAGCAGACAACTTTCCTGCCACGCAGGTCACATGATCTTCAAGAATGTAGGGGTTACTAAATGCGCTTGTCGCCTTCATATCAGGGAAGGTATTGATTTCTTGTACAATTGCATCTAATCGTTTAGCGTCATCAATAGTTAATGCAAACTCTTCATCCACTGTCAAAATTTTAGAGAATCGCGGACTACTCACTCCAACATTAACAAGTTGTTGTAAGAATTTGGCATCAAATCAAGATTTGAATGCGAAACAACACTATTAGTGCTAAAATGCACCCCCTTTTCTCGGCACGCATTTATTGCATTAAACGCTCGTTTTGTGGCACCTTCTGAACGTTTGTAGGAATCATTAAAGTCTTCAAGGCCATCAATGGAAATTTGAATATGGTCTACCCCAGCACCAATAAATTTATCAATGTGTTCATCCAAACGATAACCAGTAGTTATCAGTACTATTTTATTAATTCCCACGGAACGTGCGTGTTTCATAAGATTGAGTGTTCGATTAAGATTGTGTTTTGATGCAGTAACTTCACCACCACTTAATGAAAGATTTTGACAGCCCATGTGAGCTGCTTCATCTAGAATTTGCAATAATCTGCTTTCTTCTACTTCAGCATCTTTCACTTGATCTAGATATAAAGCGTAACATCCCTTACCTGAGGAGGGGCAAAATTTTACGCTTGCTAATGTTAAACTGCCTATGTTCAATAAATCTCCGACAGAACCTTCATCATTGAATACTCGTTTAAGGACAGCTTCGTAATTAAAGGAATTATTTCGTTGGTATTGTGATTTTGTGAGAACTTGAGAGTCTAAAAGGAGCTGTAATCGTTTTTGGCTCTGTTTAATATCATACTTACTGCTACTTCTCCTACTGTTTGCGTCTTGTCTTCTTTTCCTAATAGCCCCAGCAATTCGATAAGCGTATTTTTATCAAGTATGTGAGCACCCCCTAATTGAGTTAGGACAGAATAGTTATGTTCATTTTTAATTATCGAGAATGGAGCAGCGTAGAAGTAGTTCATGCTTTCACCTTTTTAGCAACAATAATAATAAGAGGATCAAAATAGGTTGATACGCCTTCTTTAGTTCTATCCATAATTGCATCACTTGATGAGCATTGAATCGTTTTGAATTCTTTAAACAATTTTCTTAGGTAAAACGGTGTTGAGAGATGAACATAAACAGGTAGGTCATCTTCATAAACGCGGTCAAAGAAGTCATGTTTTCTGTTTTTTAAGTAAGTAAAACCATGTTTAACATGCTCTTTCCAATACATAAACTTCTCTCCCGGTTGCAAGGCATTATTAGAAACTGCAATAGCAATGCCATTCCGTTTCAATATGGAATATGCTTTTTTAACGGTTTTTGCTCTCTTAACATGAGAATGTATTTGGTCAAGCACACAATTAAAGAAAAGAACTGCGTCAAATGTGTTCTCTTTAAAATTAAGTGAACTTGCATCCATTGTTAAAACAGAAGCGACAACTTTTTTTTCAGCGCAGAGTTTCTTTGTTTGTCGCACCATCTCAGGCGCAATATCAATAGCAGTAACATCAAAACCAGATTTGGCAAGTGACACCGTTTCACGCCCAGCACCGCAACCAACAACTAGTAGCTTTTTAGTATTTGAAAGATAAGTATCAACAAGCTTTTTTTCAAAAGGTTTTAGGCCATTTTTTGATGCAGCATAATATTTTTTAGCAAAATTCTTATCGGAGTAACGTTTCATTATCAAGGATTCAAAAGTTGACATAAAAATAAAAAAAGAGTATTATACTGTTTAGTGACCTACGTCACAAGACATGCTCCAGTTGTGATAGCGAGGATTTGTGTCAAGATATTGATTCAATTCCGTCTCTTCAGTTCCATTATAAAGCAGTTTCTTCTCTTTTTTCTCCGTTTTTATGAGGATTTCCTCATCAGCGATATTTTCCAGATTAGTATTCATAACAGCACCGTAACAACGTTATCTTAAAATTAGATATATAAATGTTTCTACACATAAACTATTGAATTAATACGTTTTAATATCTAAACTCAGCTAATTACAAGTAAGAATCAATCATAGGACACACAAATTCAATGATTGTTGGGTACTCATTGTGATGCGACCAATTTTCTTGCAATTGAATGACTTCTTGTACTCTTCTTCAATCGGCTTGATTTCTTTTTTGTCAAGTCTTCTTGAATTCAGGAAACTCTTTTTTTGCGCGATTTATTATTTCTTTTTTCTTATCAAGACCATATTGCAAGGTTTCATCACTAAAAACTAGGTCAAAGTTTTTTGACACGTCCATAACACAGTCTAAAAATACGTCATAGCATACTTCTATTTTCGTGTTCACAGAAGATTTAACGTGCAGGATAATAATTATTTTTTTCGATTTTAGCGCGTGCTTACACTTTTTATTCACATGTTTCCCATGATTAACGTGGTTTTACGCGGTCAAATCAAGAAATTAGCTAAGCGCAACACGACCAAAACGCCTAAAAAGGCTTTAGTTATGGTATTATACCAGTAATTGGAATTTTAAAAGAACCCTCACACGAAAAAAATAATTTCTGATTAACAAAAAAATAAAAAGTGAAACAAACCATGAAAGGAACAGTAAAATTTTTTAACAAAACAAAAGGCTTCGGTTTCATAACCGGCGAAGATGGCGAAGACTATTTTGTACACCAAACTGGTCTTGCTGAAGACGTTTCAATAACTGACAACGACGCGGTCGAATTTGACGTAGAAGAAGGCGAACGCGGCAAAAAAGCAGTTAACGTACGCAACGCATAAACAACGTTTTTTCGTAAAAAAAACAAATACTTATTTTATTTATTACCTATTTTTTTTCCCAACTCTAGCGTGAGAGGTCTTATTAAGCAAAACAGTTCTACACTATGATATGCGCCTCAAGCTGATGAGCTATAATATCTGGTATGGCTTTTACACTGACAACACGCTGCACACGCTTGACAAGAAACGATTGTGCGCAGCAAAAGCCATTATCAAGCGAGAAGACCCTGACGTGCTCGTGCTCAATGAAGCAATCTCAGGACCAGCGCATTACGGGTTTAAAGAGTACGTAGCAGAGTTTGGATTTAGCACAGGGTACTTTGCAGCATACACGGACTGGTTTTTTGGCAACGCCATTCTCTCAAAGCAAGCAATGCACGCAAAAACAGTTGACACCGGACACCGTAACATGATACGCGCAAGCATTAAGGGTTTGGAAGTGAACGTGTTTCACCCACACCCCGTCATCACTGACGAGCAGCGCGCAATTATTATTGCACCTGTTTTGAAAAGCGCGAAAAAGCCGTTTGTGCTTGTTGGGGATTACAACGCAATTAGTGATGAAGACACGTATGACAAAGAAAAATTGCTTAAAGCATGGCAAAGCCTTGATGGCAAGAAAAAAGGCAGGAACGTAGTTGAAAACCTGACAAACGCGCGTTTTATCCCGTTCCTGCGCGAACAGGGTTTGCAAGACGCGTTTGAAGGGTTTAAAAAAGTACCCACACACCCTACTCCTGCAGTAAGAAAAAATTTTGTTGCAAACGTGCGCATTGACCACTGCTTTACCTCAGCAGATGTGAAAGTGAGGGATGCGCGTATTATTACCTCACAACGCGCTAAAATAGCATCAGACCATTACCCTATTGTGTGCAATTTGGAATTTAAGAAAAAATGAAGAAAGCCAAGTTTATTGGCTTTGTTCGGGTTTTTGCTCGTCCTCTTCTTCTGCGAATTTTTTGATTTCATCAAAATATTTCACAATAAGTTGTGCTTTTCCTTTGCCAAATTGAAAAGGAAATTTTGTGTCTTCTTCGCGTTTGAGAACAATAAGTTTGTGTCCTTTGTATTCTGCGTATTCTACTGGCATAGTAACTCACACTAACAAAGTCAGGGTTTAAAAGTGTCACGCCTTAGCAAAGCAAGAAATGTGCGTTGCTAATGTTGCGGTTGATAAGAGCAAAAAGATGGGGTAAAGTAAAGTAAAAGAGTTTTTAGAGGAGGTCTTTGGGTTTAGCCAAAGAGTGCTCCAAGGCCTTGTGCGGTTTCTTCTTCACTGACTTGCTCTTCTTCTTCCTCTTTTGCTTCTGCTTTTGGAGCTTCGCCAGCTGGTGCTGCGCCTGCTGCTGGAGCTGCTACAGCGACCGCGCTTGCTGCTTTGCTGATGGCTTCATCAATGTTGACGCCTTCAAGCGCAGCAAGAAGTGCTTTGATTCGGGCCTCGTCAGGCTTTGCGCCTGCCGCTTCCATTACTTTCTTTACGGTTGCTTCATCAACTTGCTTTCCAGCTTTGTGGATGAGTAGTGCCGCATATACATATTCCATTATTATACACCTGTTTCGTTTTTGAGTGCGAGCGCTTGATTCTGTGCTTTTGCTATGTGCTCATCAATCATATCTTTTGAGAGAATACTTGCTTCAAGAGCAAGACCTCTCGCGTTTTGTACTGCTTTGACAATAACAAATTCAATCGTTTCCTTAGTGAGGATGCCTGCTTCAACAGCGAGGTTTTGCGCGTGTTGTGCTGCAAGCATGACGTTCTGTAGGTATGATTCTTCATCAATGTCAAGTACGGTTTTGTCATACACGGTTGTCCCTTCCATTGCATGGGTCATGTTAAGACCAACTTTCATTGGTTTCACGCCCATTTTTTTGAGAAATGAAGCAAGTTCTGCAGTAACTGCATCTCCTGCTTTTGCAACAACGGTGTCTTTTATGACTGCAATTTTTCCGCCTTCAACTCTTGTTTTTACTTTGAACTTACCAAATTCGCCAATCATTGGACCTGGCGTAAAGTCTGTTGGACCCTCAGGTATTGTTACATCAACTGGCAACGTGTCGCCTGCTTTTGCAAACGCAGTTACCCTGCTTTTTTTGAGGGTTTTGTACAGTTTGAAGGGGTTTGTTTTGGTAAACATGAGTGCTGGCATGTCCCCCAGCTTTTCTCTGAGTGATTCATATCTGCTTCCCTGCAGCGCGCGGAGAATCGCGCTTTTCTTGGTCATCTTAAGGTTAACTATACTGCTGATTTCCTGTTTGATGCCTTGAAGCTGTTTTGCAGGAAGTCCTTTCATGTCAACAAGGGCAACAACGCTTGCGCTTTGAAGATGTTGCTTGATTTCTTCAACTTTATCCTTTTTCCACTGTTGTACCATTGTGCTGTTCACTCCAAGATTATTGGTTTTGACATGGTGAGTTTGATAAAGACATGGCGGAGTTGTTGCTTTCCTTTTGGTAAGTCCGCTAAGACTTTATCATAAACAACGCGAATATTATTCCAAATATCTTCATCTGCCATCTCTGTGTTTGCAATAAGCAGGTGAAGGTTTGGCTGTTTTTTTGCCTTGAGGATTGCGATTTTGTTAATTCGGGTAACCGTTGCTTTCAAATCAGCGTTTGGTGCGATGACTTGGCCGAGTTTTGGGTTTGGCATGCGCCCTACTGAGCCAAGATATTTACCAAACGTTTTCGCGATTTGAGGCATGATGTTTGCTTGCGCAATAAAATAGTGATGTGAGCGCACGAGTTTTCTGATTTTTCGAGGATTGCTTGCCCACTCTTCAAAATCATCAACAAGAATAGCAGTGTCACATATTTTTTTTGCATCAACAATGAGTTCTTTGCCGACAAGCGCGCAAAATTTTGATGTTCTTCCCGTGCCATGCGGCAAAAGGAGGTAGTCATCAATTTTATCGCCTTTTTTGATGTTAAACTCGCGCAGTGAGAAGATAAGGTCAAACTTTTGAGTAAATTTGCGAGATTTCGCTTGCTCTTTTAGCTGTGCTATCGCGTCAAGCGCGGCTTGTTTTTCTACCATTGTAGAGTCAAACCTCCTGCCAAAGCAGTGAAGTAAGCAAGACAAACCGCGTGCTATTTATAAGATTTACTGTTTAGAAAGTTGTTTTCCAAGCGGGGTGATTCCTGTGTTGAGCAGGTATTCACCAAGCGTGAGTTCTCCATTAACGTCTCCGCTAAGATACTTAAAGCAGGGTTTGTTTCCAAACATGTAGAGCACGCCAAGCTCTTGGGTTTCAAAATTTTGCATGACTGCGCCAAGCATAAGGGTGTTGATGATGTCTTTATCAGACATTTTAAGCTCGTTGTCACCATACTCTTCAAACGCACGAAGACCGCCATACATCCGGAATGATGCGTGTTTTTGTGCGGGAAGGTTAAGCACACTTGATTCTGGGCACACGTGCAAACTGTTGAACTCTGGATTGTACTGCGTATTTGGAAGCACGTACCACTCATCTTTAAGCAAGACAGCAAGTGCTGTTTCGTTGAGTTCCCTTTTAAGAAGGTCTTGGAGTCCAAGAAATGTGTTCAAAGTGAGTACACGTGGATCTTGTCTGCCCATTTCCTGCTCAAGAGAGTCAATGCTCTTTCCCGGAAAGAACGTGATAAACTCCGCGACGGGGTAATCTGGTGTCATAGTTGAATCATTCCCAATTCCCCTTCTGCATTGATTTTTAAATCTTACTACCACAAGAATTAGGCGAGTTGCGCGTCAAACGCGCCTGCTTTAACCGCTTTTGAGACTTCCAGCGGGTTTTTGCCGTCAATTGTCACGCCAATACTCACGCATGTTCCAACAACTTGTCCAAGCATTGCTTTTGCATCTTTTGAAATAGTGCCAGACACTTTTGATTTTGCAATCTCAATAAGCTCAGTAACAGGAATGTCTCCAACAAACGCGGTTCCTGCGGTTGCGCTGCCTTTCTCAAGTTTTGCGCGCTTTTTGATAAGCTGAGGAACAGGGGGTGTGCCCACTTTGATGGTGTATTCTTTTGTTTTTTTGTCAACAGTGAGCGTGACAGGAACTTCAACGCCTTTAAAACCGCTGGTTGCATCGTTTATATCTTGTGCGATTTTTCCAAGGTTAATACCAAGCGGACCAAGTTTCATGCCAAGGGTTGCGCCAGTTTTTGCTGCGCCGCCTTCAACCATCAAATTAATGATTTCTTCGCTCATGTGTGATGCACCTCAAAACGTAGGGTCTTTTTATGTGTTTGGGTAGAGAGTCATATTTCTCCTTTTGAGCTTACACGGTCAATCACGCGCACACTATCAAGGCTGATAGTAATTGGAATTGGCACCGCAGCTTCAAGCAGTTCAACAATGACTTTTTCTTTTGCCTTGTCCACGCGTTTAACACGCGCTTTCTCGCCTTTGTAGGGTCCGCTGATAAGTTCAACAATGTCGTTGATGCCAATGACCATTTTCTTGACTGCTGGTTCGAAAAAGTGTTCAATATCAACAAACGCGATTGGGTTTTCAATCACGCCTTTTGCGTGGCGAAGGCCATATACTGCTTCCTTAACTGCGTCAATATTTGCTCCTTCAATAAAAAAGTAGCCTCTGATTTGTTCTGGGCGCAAAACCGCGTACACACCGTGGTTTTCTTTAAGAAGTCGTGCATAAAGACGGCTAATAAGTTGTGATTCTCTGCCGGCAGTAACGCGGACAATGAATATTTCTCCATATTGTTTTTCTTCGTCACTCATGATACATCACAGTTTGATTACGTACACAAAAAGTGTTTGTAGTGCAAAACCTATCACGCCCATAATGACCATACCAATGCCCGTAATTTTAACAATATCGATAAACTCTCTTTTTGATGGTCGTTTGGTTCGTCGAAGTACGCGTCGGTAGTGGGCAAGCGAGTATTTGAGATTTGTAAACACTCTGCTTAGGTTGTCACCAACCGTGTTAAGTTTCATTATGTAACAAACAGAAACCACATTTTTAAAGGTTGTGGAAACACCCAGCCTATTTGTGCGGCGAAAAATCGCTTAGTACGCGCACGTTCTTTTGAGAAAACAGGCGTGTTTTGCGCATCACCTCAAAATAATCTTCATTGAAGCGGGCATGATACTCATTTTCTGGAGGGTACCATGCATCAAGAACAAGCACGCCACCGGGTTTTATCATGCCCGCCAGTTTTTCAAGAATACAAAGCATGCCCTCTTTTTTAAAGTGGTAGACAAAATTTTGGCACATAATCGCGTCATACCCCTCTGTTTTGGGTACATCCATCACATCCATCACATGAAAAGTGCAGGGGCGCGTGATGCAGGAAGGAATCGTAAATGTGTCATGTGCTTGCTGCTTGGAAAAAAAAGAAAGGAGTTCATCTCGCGTTGCATCCAGTTCTGGTTGTTTGATTGAAACATACGAAAGGCCGCGCAAGAGGTCATCAAACGTGCGCGTCATAGTATAGCAACCCTCACGTGCGGTTTTGATACCAGCAGGGTTAATGTCAAAACCATGAATCTCATACATGTGTTTTGGAAGCAGCAAATGAATCATGCTTAGCGAATACGCTTCTTTCCCGTCTGAAGACGCAATTGAACCAACGCGCACGCGTTCATGCTCCAAAAGATACCTGTCCATGAGCAAATAATAGCTGGACATGAGATACGGTTCTCGAAAGAATGTGGTCTTAAAACTAATAAGCGCATCAGGGACACGCAAGAACTCTTCAAGCCGGCTCATAAACAAGACAAAGAGGATACGTGTTTTTTAGGATTTGTGCAACTCACTAAATAAATTCAATGCCCAAGTCATTTTCAATCTCTTTTTTACGACGGTCAGTCGTTCTTGTTCGTGGGCCAAAAATTTGCGGCGACTTCACGCCAGTCACGATAAGCAAGGTTCGAATAACCGTGTCCATGTCATCAGTGATGTGCGCGCCCCAAATAACTTGCGCATTCTCATCAAGACGCGACGAAACCGCTTCAACCACTTCTTTTGCTTCATCAAGGGTCATAGTTGGGCCGCCAGAAACATTAATAAGCGCGCCTTTAGCGCCAGTAATGTCCACGTCAAGAAGGGGATTGTTCACCGCTTTTTCAACTGCTTCAACTGCACGGTTTTCCGAGTCGCTCTCGCCAACACCAATCATGGCAACACCGCCCTGACCCATAACTGCGCGAATGTCTGCAAAGTCAAGGTTGATAAGACCCGGTTTTGTGACAAGCTCAGCAATTCCTTTGACCGCGTTTGTAAGAATTTCATCAGCTACTTTGAACGCGGTTTGAAGCGGGAGGTCTGGTGCTATTTCAAGGAGTTTATCATTTGGAATCACAATAAGCGTGTCAACAATGCCTTCCATGCGCTCAAGACCATAAAGCGCGTTTTCAATGCGCTTGTTTCCTTCAATAGTGAAGGGAAGCGTCACCACAGCGACAGTGAGTGCACCATTCTTTTTTGCAATCTCAGCAATGACTGGTGCTGCGCCTGTGCCCGTTCCGCCGCCAAGACCGCACGTGATAAAGACCATGTCAGCACCAGCAAGTGATTTTTTGAGTTCTGATTCTGATTCACGCGCTGCTTCTTCGCCGACTTTTGGATTGCTTCCAGCACCCATGCCGCTGCTGGCTTCTTTTCCTATCAAGATTTTCTTGTCAGCAAGTGCGACGAGTAAATCCTGCGCATCAGTGTTTACAACAATGAGTTCTGCGCCTTTAATGCCAATCTCGCTCATGCGCGTAAGCGAATTATTACCCGCACCGCCAACACCGATAACACGGATTGTTGCGCGCTTTGTTGCAAGAAGTTCTTCAAGTTCTGCGTCAACATCTTTTGTGCGCGAAAGCTCGCTTCTAAACTCTTTAACAGAATGCGATTGTGATTGTTGAGGGGGTTGAAACAAGCTGCCACTCCCCGAGGATAGTATATCCATGACATCCCAATTAGAGCAAGAGCTTCTTTATATGTTTTATTTACTTTAAGCATACGAAATTCTTTTTTTCGCTACAATATTGTAGTAAAATAAACGTGAACGTATTTAAGTAAATAGAAATGTGCAAAGGATTGTGGCAAAAGTCGCTCTTGCGCAAATTGAACTGTTTGACGAGCTCAAAAAGAATGTTTCTAAAGTGCTAGAATACATAGAAAAAGCTGCGTTCAAAGATACAGATATTGTGTGTTTTCCTGAATCATGCCTTGGTGAAGACTTTTTGGACATGCACTGCAAAGAAATTGAGCAAATTAAAGCAAGTTGCAAAAAAAATAATATTTACGCAATTATTGGGGCACACATAAAAGAAGGGGAAAAAGTCTCTAACGTTGCAATCCTTATCAACCGCACGGGCAACATTGCATATGTGTACCGCAAAGTACATTTATTTCCTGGTCTTGACTTAGGTGAGTCTGTTCCTGGAACAGACAATCATGTTGTAGAAACCGATTTTGGCAAGATTGGGATTATTATTTGTTGAGATTTTGCATTTCCAGAATATGTAAAAAAACTTTCAAAACAAGGCGCTCAAATATTGTTTTGTCCGTCGTATCTGTTAGATAACGCACACATCTCAAAAGAAGTGTTTCAAAGCATTCCCCTCGCAAGAGCTTTTGAGAATCTTGCATATTTTGTAAGTTGCGACGCTTTCACAGACGAAGTTCTAGGGGAAAGCTATATTTGTAGTCCGATGAACGTTTTGAATAAAATCAAGAAACGTGAAGGAATTATATTTGCAGAGTTGGACTTGAAAAAGATACGCAAATTAAGAAAACAGTACAATTGCCTTAATTAAACTAAGAAAAGGAGGATATAGACAAACTCACTTCAATAACACTATGAAACTGTTTCTTATTGGTGGCGGACATCCTGAACGTGGTGAAACACGTTATATTGATAAAGAGATTGCAAAACACGTTCCAAAACAAGCAACTGCAGTATTGATTCCTTTTGCTCTTGAAGAAAAGTTTCAGTCCTCAGCCTTTGATCGTTTTAACAAGATTTATCGAGATGAACTCCATTTCAAAACGCAGGCACTCAAAGCAACTGATTCTCTACAGGATATGATTAAGAAATTATCAGAATCGGATATTATCTACCTATGGGGCGGTAAAACAAAGTGGCTGCTTGAATCATTAAAGAAATTCAGTCTTGAAACCCAACTAAAGATTTTGAGCAAAACAAAGGTCATTGTAGGCAATTCTGCAGGCGCAATCGCGTTGTGCTCGTATGGAATTACTGATGATAAAACACTCATTCGTGGCACCGGTATTGTTCGAATGATTTGCGATGTTCACAGCAATAAGACAGATAACGAGCAAGTGCTTCGTGATGCGTGCAGAAAGTTCAATCTTGAAGGTGTTGCATTAGATGAATGCACTGCGCTTGCAATTATTAACGGTAAAGAGCAGTTCGTAAAACGGGAAGGAACAAACATTGTGCTTGTAAAAAATTAAAAAGATAAAAGTGAATGTATCTTATGATTATTCATTATCGGCTTTCTTTGCAGGGGTTTTAGCAGGTTTCTTTTCTGTTGTATCTTCTTTTTTCTCTTCTTTTTTTACAAATTCTGCCTTAAGACCGGTGTATTTTTCGATTTCTTCACAAATGTGTTTTGTGTAATGTTCTGGCAGTTTCTGAGCAAGAGTGATTGTTGCTTTTTTGTCTGCAATGGTAATATCAGGGTTTTGCTCGTTTAAGCGCACATCAAGAATCACACCTATTTGTTCTTTTTTGTCAGTAATTTCGCGATTAATCGTCACATCATACACAACGGTTCGTCCTGCAAGCGGGTGGTTGAAGTCAACACGCACGCGGCCGCCTGACGCGCTCATAATAGTTCCCTGCACGCCCTGAAAATCCAAAACCATGCCGGGCAGTGGTCGCATGTTTTTTTCGCGAAATTCTTTGAGCGGAATAAGACGCACGAGTTTTTGGTTTCGTGAACCAAATGCATCTTGTGCAGGAATAATAACTGAAAATGAATCGCCAACGGTGTGTTTTTTGAGTTCAGCATCAAGACCTTTGATAACGTGTTGCGCGCCAATAATGATGCGTTGCGGTTTTGGCGAGCCTTCAAGCCCGTTTTGTTTTGCAATACGTTCTTTAGTCGTATCAAACATGCGATTATTGCTTGCAATGCGCGCTTCGTAATCAATTTCAATGAAGCTGCCTTCTTTGATGCTCATAGCAACTAAAGAGAATAAGCGCGCCTTTTTTAAAGCTTACGCGAGACCAAATGCGCTTGCAATCAGATTTTCGCTGTTTGTGCTCTTACCATACACGCCACGACAGAGTTTTACGCTAAAAACGCCCGCATGCTTTTCCGGGTCTTGGTTGAGTCCTGTGTTCTTTGGGTATGCAATAAACACCGGTGTCCTGCCCTGAAACGTGGTCTCAACAAAGCTTGACGAACAGCCCACATACTCCTCATACGAGCCGCCAGCCCAATCACCGGTGTAACCAAGCACGTCAGGCTCAAACGGCGCCTTTGTAAGCCCCTCATACGACGTGAAATTATACTCTTCTCCAGTTTCCAAGTCCTTGAACCGTGCCTCATAGGTTAAGAAGAGTCCTGAAATGCAAGGCTCGCGAGCGCACGAGACTACGCATCGGTTTGAAATGCATTGCTGGGGTCTGCCATCTCTTGACTCCCCACAATTAATGCCCACCGCGGGTGTGAGGCCAAACAAGGAAGGTACGAGTTCTCCGCACAAGTTGAATGTTGAATCTGATGACGGAATTAATAAATCCCACAACTCAGTGTAGCGCAAACAATTCTGGTTCCATGCATTAAAAAACTTGGTAACATCAACGAGTCCGGGATATGTTTGTGAAGTGAGACGGGAGCTCCCCTGTGCGTAATCAATGTGAAATTGTTCGTAAGCAAAGCAATTTGGACTATTAATAAAAATCTGAGAGAGCGTGTCAAGCTTTGTCTCATCAAGGGCATTTGACACTTCGAAATTCACGCCTGACGCCCTGCTAAGCACAAAAAACACGACAAGCAGCCAAATAAGCAGGTCAAGTATTTCACGAATCACATAAGGCATTACCGTGCTCATGAACTTCCTCCGCACGTTGGTGTGCGCAACGTTATCGCGTCATTTTGTATGCAACAAATCTGTCCGCCACGCGTGCAATCCGGTGTGCTCAATGCCACGTAGTCTGCGCCATCCCCCCTGCACTCTCCGCGGTCACTGCAACAACACTCCTCAATAGGTTTGCAGGCTGCAGCAACGTTTGAAAACCCGTCAAAACTAATGGGTTCGTAACGCGCAACAGGGTCGTACTCACCAACGCACGATATGCCTTTTCCCATGTACGCGTTTGCGTTAAGCGTGCGCGCGTTATCCGTTTTGTAGTAGTCAACAAAAAACAAGTTTGAGGGCGCGCTCGTATCACCCGAGAGCGCGTCAGTAATGTCATTTACTGCAGCAAAAGCACCCAAACCATAAGGAACAAGCGCAAACGTGCCTGCAGCACGAAGCAGTCCGCGAAAGTCAACGCCAACGTCAATCACGTTTTCGATGTCCGTAATTTTAAAATCAATGTTGGTAAGGGTTTGAGACTCACCCGCAGCATTCACGCATGTTTGACCGAGCAATTCGTTCACGTCAAAACAGTACAGGTTTGTATAACCATTAATAAAATCCGCTCTGGTTTGCGCGGGAATCCCTGTCTGCGTTTGCAGCGTGCGTGCCGCAGTCATGCGGTCAGGATGTGTGCAATCATTAAAGTCAGGAACGGGATTAAGCTCATCAGTAAGCAGGATGCTAAATGTTTGACCACCAATAGTGATTTCTTCATGCGGTCCGTTTTCGTAGATAATAGCGTTTGAAATTTCTTGTTCTGATGTAAATGTTTGGGAAGCAACTTCTGTTTCAGTGCTGTCAAACACGCTTATTGTTGTGCTTTGCTCAGTGCCAAAAACCGTAACAGCGTACACGTCAGCGTTTTGATCAATGACGCAAAGACTACTAGTTATCCCTTCTTTTGAAAGCATGGATTCAGTAAAGTCTTCGCAAAACGTTGTTGCACGAAAATCAACGCCGCAACATGCACGCGCATCACTAAAACTGCCAAGCACGTAGTCGTCAATGTTTGTTGAGTCTTTTCTTCGAATGTCAAGCCATGAATCACGACATTCTGAGAATGCAAAGTCTTCATACGCGTTGATGAGCCGCTGCACGCATAGTACTGAATCAGAGTTTTGTGGCTTGTTTATCACATAGCCGGGAAAGAGGTTGAGCGAAACCGTGACCGGGTCCGTGCTTGTGCACGCGCGCTCAAGGCCGCGCATGACTTCAAGAAGGGGGTAAGTATCGTAGAACAACTGGTCTTGGGCAACAAGGTCTGTTGTTGTACCGTGCGAAAAGTAAGAAACGTAATCGCGATTGATGGGTATGCGATAGTCGCAAATCGCGCTGTCAGTGCATTCTGATTCTCCTGAGGGATACCAGCGACAGTTATCGTTTTGCGTGCACGCACCTTGTGATGCGTATTGCTCGCATGCTTCAAAACAGCGCGAGCCTTGGGGCTGCCAGGAACACACCTCATCGCGAAGCTCGCACGAGCACAGGTCATCACGCACTTCGCACCCGCACCCGCTTGAAAGCCCGAGAGCAGAACAACCACACGCGTCACTCTCAACGCCTCCCGATGCGTATGTGATAAATTGAACACCTTCACATTGACCGCGCGTTTTCCCATTGTAGTCCTCACACGTTGCGTTTCGTGAAAGGCTAATTGATGATTTAAGTGAACAGTAGCCTGCCTGTGAGTCTTGACGCCGTATTGACGGAGTTTTGATAAGCGGGTTTTCAGGCGAGAAGAGTAAGTTCTTGTTTGCGAGGTAGGTGTCAAAAATGTTGAGCGAATCCGCTGCGCCAAGAAAAACAATAGGTGATTCATAATCTTTTTGCGGGTTAAGATAGTTAACAGCCCATTTTGTGTAAAGTGGAAAATTAATGCCTGAACTTGAGAGAATCGCAGCAGACGTTGGCTGGCGCTGAAGCGTGTCAACCACGTGACCGCGATACGAGAGCGTTGTAGCATCCTCCCATTTCATGTCAGGCAGGAGGCCATGATAATAAATACTAATCTTGTCAGGAACCGTGTACGTAATCTCATACAGGCTTGCAACATCATAAAGAAGGCTGACCATTTTTGTTTGAATGTTTGTTGCCGGGTCAAGCCCGCCAAACGAACCGTAAATGGATGCTCCCAGAACTAGTGCTGACGTGATAATGCCACCAATGTAATAGATAAGCAATTCTTGTGCCATACGTATTCGCTCCCCTCTACGAGGAGTGTTTTTTGTTGTTTTTTAATGCTTGTTTTCTTACAACCATCCAAACAGGAAGTCAACAACTCCTGAAACAATATCTACGCCAATATCAACTGCATCTTCAATTGTTTGTGCAGCGCCAGTTGCAAGCGCATTTGCCGCTTCTGCGACGGTATCAACAAATTCGGCGATTTCTTCGGCAAGCACGTCCAGGTCAAACACGTAAATGACAAAGTCAACAGCGCGCTGCGCGCCGCCAATCACGCCTTTGTCAACCAAACATACGGTCAGCTCTATTGGCTGATTTGGAAAGTGATTTTTTCCGCACGTAAGCATGTCGCCAAGCCATGCCTGCGTGACCGGCAGCAGGTTTTGGAACCTGCCAAGGATGCAGGCAAAACTGCCTAAATAATCAGTAAACGCGCCTTCAAGCCCGCATCGCCCAAACACGGATGGAATGGAAAACGGATCAAGAAGCGAGCCGAGGAAGCACACTGCCGTGTCCCAGCGCACGCCGCACGCGTACGCAGGCGCTTCACCGCATTTGCCTTCATACTGGTTCGTGCCTGTGTTGAATTCCCATACCCAGCGCTGGCCGTGTGGACAGCAATAATATTGAGGCTCTATTTCAGGTCTTAGAGGGTCAGCATCGTACACGCTTGTTCGCCCTGCAGGACAGCACACCCCTTGTTGTGTGGTCGTGTTTGTTCGTGAGTGTTCATACCCGCTTGGACAGCAATACCTGCTTTGTCCTCCATTAACTTGAGAGTATGATGAGCCTTCGCATGCGCAGGCATCAACGGTTTTTGCCGCAACTTCTTTGAGCAGGTTGTTGTTTTTCGCGTTTGGAATCGTGGTAAGCACGCATCCTGATTCATCTGACGCTGTGCAGCTTGGTTGACAAACCACATTACCATCATGCGTATCCGCGCCGCGCACGAGTTCTCCGCGATATTTTTGTTTGCATGAAAGGTCAGCCCAGTTCTTACAGGGGTAGACAAGTTGTTGTGCTGATTCAAAAAGCACACAGAGGGGAGTTTCCCCGGTTGCATCGCCGCGCGCCCAAAAACAATACCCCTGCTCGCCAGATGGAAGTGTGTCTCCAGTTAAGGTTTTGCAGTCCCAATCAGCAACAGTTTCTCCGCTGCGCGTTCTACACTCATTATCGGTATAGCAACGCAGGCTTGCTCCATCAAACGTGTTTTGAATTACCGGCCCAGACCATGCACAATACGTGGTGCCGTCAGCTGCCGTGTTACAGCTTGGTGTTCCTAAGAGGCCAAGGCGTGCAATGTCTTGAGGACAATCGCTTGCCGTAGTGCATGAAAGGTATTGCTCATTTTCAATTTCATCATTGTTTGGCGCAAATGACGCGTAGTCATTGTCTTTTTCAAGATAAATATCACCCGGGCAGGTGAGACATGATTCTCCCTTGTCAGAGTCTAAAAAATCGTTTCCGCATTGCGGCCAAATATCATATGAGAGAGTTCCTGATGCTACATCCTCAAAGACTTGTACGGGAAGCACTGTGTCTTCATCCGTAGCAAACACGCCAAGGTCATAGTAGTAGTCGTATTCGCCGCAATATGCCCATTGCAGGCTGATGTCTTCACGACACACTTGCCCGGGATTAATTGATTTTGCAACGCGCGGGCTTGGTGTTGCGTCTCGCACGCATTTTTGTTCTTCTGGAGGAAATTGACAGCAGACATTATCATTTGCTGCATCACGCTGTACTGACTGGATGTTTGGTATTTCAATTGTGTACGCGTAGCATTCATTGTCTTCAAAAACGCACGTGCGCGTCTGGCAAGTGAAACTATTGCTTTTCTTTTCACAGCGGGTTGCTTGAACAAATGTGTCTTGTGACGCGCACTGTGCTGCGCTTGTGCCGGGTTTTTCGCATTTGAGGGTTTGAGAATTGAGAGTGTAGCCGGTTGGACACGAGTATTGCACGTCCTGCAGGTAGCAGGAATCACCATAGTATTGTTTTGAATCAGTTTCAAACGTGATGCGGAAGTTTGGCTGGTTTGATGCTGATGCAATATTTGTATTTGAGGAATCAGTAAAAAGAAATTCGTTTATTCCTTCAGGATAGAGCACAAACCGGTTATCAACAAGGTCTTCAAAGGGTTGCTGGCTCACACTCACGCTTTGAGTCGAAGCACCCGTAGTAGTATCTGCAAGGTCAAGAAGCACCTCTGGCTGTTCGTTAATATAGGTGTACACGGTTGTTGAGCGCAGGTAGTCAAGCCCTTCAATACCATCAATTTGCAGGGTTTCAGCGCCTACGTTTCCAATAAGAATGTAGCGTACCGGCTGGTTGATAAGAATAAGATGGTCATGAGCAGAGTTGTCAACATCATATGATGAGAATTGCCCCCAGTTCGCGTTATTTGCATTATCAATTTTTATAAACACGCCAAGACGCGTTGTTTTCCCGCTTTCGGGCGTTTTTAAGCCGGTTATGCGTATTGAAGCAATGGTTTTGAGGTTTCCGCTTGCATCAACATTGTTTGATGTGTCTATTTTTGTCCAGTGATAGAATGTTTCCTGCAAATCAATTGTTGCACACGTGCCTCCTGCTGCGGTTCGGTATTGAGTGTATTTTTTCTGGTTTCCATTGTCATAGATGCCCGTGTTCACATCTTTGCATTCTTCAATACAGTCTGAAATGCCATTATTGTTTGCATCAATGCCTTCATCAACCGGACCGTTCTGGTTGTTGTCAAGCCCGTCGCAAATTTCTGGCGCAGTTGGATAAATATTAGCATTAGAGTCGTCCGCGTCCCCGTCACATTCCGTGTCGTAGCCATCCCCGTCAGCATCAGTTATTACTTCACGGTACACTGAGCATGAGAGCGTCTGGCAGCCACAGGTTGAACTACACGAGTTTGAGAGGTCAGCATAGTTGCGATACGTTCCGCTGTAACACCCATCTAAGTGGTCGCACTCAGTTGCATCACAATCACTGTTTGAATCGCATTCTGCGCCGCAAATTCCTTCATGGCATTGGTAGGTAGCGTCGCAATTGTATTTTCCGCACAGCGCGGATTTTTGGCCGCTGCAAAGCGTGCCGTCTCCTGATTCCCACCCATCACAAACCGTTACTGACGAGTCACAGTCTTTTTCGCAGCGTATAAACGTATTTGAATAATCATGGTTGTCACCGCAAAAAATATTTCCTCCCTTGCTGCTGCACCCGCCATCCGTACTCCCACCGGACCAGCAACATCCGTTTGATGCCCACGCATCGGTACATGAATTCGCATACGCGCTTTGGAGTGCGCCAAGGCTTGCAAGAACAACAATGAATATGAAAAGTGTTCGGGTTCTCATTCGCTTCCCGCACCTCCTCCTTTTTGTGTTGAAAAAACGCATTGTTGGTTTTCATTGCAGCGATACAATGTTTTTCCTTCCACACACACGTCATCGTAACAGTCACTATCAGAACAGTCCGTACCGCCCGTGCCATCATTGTCAACGCCATCATAACAAATTTGTTCTGTGCACACGCCTTGTACTGATGAACAAATAGCGCCAGTGCCGCATGAAGCCCCACCACAATTCGGGTCAGCGCAATCAATAAGCCCATCTTTGTCATCATCCACACCATTAACGCAGTTTGATTCAGGAGGAAGCGCAGTAGCAATTTGTGAGATAGGCTGTTTGCTTCCCGGAATAGTAAAACTGCGCTTGTCTGTTGCCATAATCGGCGCAATGTCGCTTGTTCTGATAACGCCCACGCTACCGAGGTGTGTTGATTCAAAGATTTTTGCATCAAAAGGCAATTCGGTGATGGTGATAGTTGCTGAGTCAAACCACCACGCGTAATCAGGCGTGTTTTCAAGATTGCCAAAAGAAGCATAAATCGAGGAGATGCTGCCAGCGTAATCAAGATAGGTAAAGTCTTTTTCTGTGGTTCGAGAAACAAGCGCATGGGTGGTTTCTAAATAATTGCACAGGTACGCGGGCAGAGGAGTTGCAGAATAAAAGTTACACGCGCAATTCACATTTCCTCCGCCACACGTGTTTTCAAGCGTGTTAAACTCGCAGGTGTTTTTATCACCAATAACTTCTGCGCCTTTAATGCCAAACGCCCATTTGACCGGCGTGCTCAGATATTTGACCGTGCTAATATCAGCACTGCCAAGACCCACGCGCAAGTCAGTAAACACAACAGAATCGCCAGGCACAAGGTTTGAGTTTTGTTGTGGAATAAAATACACTACAGTATCAACCCCTGCGCGCACGGGTTGTGTGATGTCGAGTATAATCGTGTTTCCTTTATCCTGATTGAATGACTGGCACATAACGGTCTCACCAGCGCGTGTGACGTGCACATGTTTTCCAGTCATGCATGAGTCACAGGATGCATCATTTGTTCCGTCGCACAAGCCAATACGATATTGTTGTGAGCTTTCAATATTAACTGAACCAATACTTACCACAAAACTAAAGCCGTTTCGAAACGAGGGTACGCGCACGCTAAGCCGTCCGTTAAGAACAGCCCAGTTAGAATATGGTGAGAGCGGGATAGTTGCAGGATATGATTCAAACACATACTCATCTTCATAGCGAAACCGCGCACCATCCCAATAAAATAGTAGTTCGGGTGTTGTTGCTTGTGCGTCATCAAGAAATGTTGTGTGCACATATGATTCTTCAACAGAAAACACGTCCCTGCATTGCCCGGGGCATTCTGCAAACGCGCGGGGAAGTGAGCAGTAGTCGCCTTTGCATTTGCACACGTTTGCGTATGTGACACTTGATGCTTGTGAATAACAGATATAAAAGTTTTCAAATGAGTCGCAGGTCGTATCAGAACTGCACGTCCCTGCAAAGCAGTCCGCACAGGTTTGGTCATTTTCAGTTATCGCACAAATCGTGTTGTAGTCGCATTGTGTGCAGTCTTGTGAGCATGTTTGCGGGTTTTCATTGTATTCACACACGCCGTTTCCGCACGAATTTGAAAGCGCGCATTGCGCTCCTGACTCGCCGCTTGTACACCACCCGTCTGTTGATGAAAAGAGCGCGTGCGTTCCTGAAATGCTTACGAGTAAGCCAAGAACAGTGAGGACAAGCAGGACGGGTTTCATTATTGTTTCACCATCACTCCATTATTGCATCGGTAGGTTGCGTCATACAGGTTCGCACTCCACGTGTCTCCTGCATCGCACATCTTGCACTGGCCGCTTCCTGATGAGAAATCACAATACCCCGCAAGCCCGTCTGAAAAACCATTCGGGTCACAGTAACGGTCGTCACTTATGCAGGACTGACCATCAACGCCTCGCAAGACCCATTGCGTTAAACCTTCTTTTTCAACGCAATAGAGCGTGGCGTTTTGGGTTGTTGTTATGGTTCTGCCAATGCCAAACACGCTTGTGCACTCGTTGCAAGATTCAGTGTTCTTAACGCACGCACTTCGAAGCCCGTTTGTAGCAAGATTTGAATCGCATACCTGATTGTCAACCATTCCAGTATCGGTGCACGCTGTTTCTGGTGGTGCGAGGATTTCAACCCATCCTTGAGATGGTGTGCATTCATGTTCAGTGTCAGTGCTGTCAAACAGGAATTGCCCTTGCAGTGAACCCGTACAGTGGGTGCACACGCTATTTTGAGTTTGTGGCTGGTACACGCAAATGCTGTCTTGGCCGCGTGTTGCAAGGTCAACATCGCAATCACTGTTTTTCGTGCAAGAAGCGCCATTTGGTGCAAGAAGCGCAGCCTCATTGAGCTGTGTTTGAAGCAGGTCATAAACAGAGAGCCAGTTTGTTAGCAGATTTCTTCTTTCAAGCTCGTTTACGTCAGTTTTCCAGAACAAGCGCGTAATGCAGGTTTCAAGCATTATTTCAACGCGGCCAGGGTCTCTGAGCTCTTGGGCAGGGTCAACTTGGCTTCCTGTGTAACACCCGCAAGGGTCGCTTGGTTTTACGCACACGCCGCGCACAACATCGCGAAATGTTTGGTCAGCAAAGCTTCTGCTATCACTTACTGCACCATTCTGGCACGACGTGCACGCGGTTCGCACGAGTTGGTAGTTGAGGGTTTCTCCTGCATCAACACTCAGTTGTGATTTGTCCTCATCTGCAAAATGCAGGGTAAAACCCTGATATATCATGTTTTGATTTTGTTGTGTATTAATTGAGTCAAGCACAAGCGTGTTAATTGTATCTTCAAAGCACGCGAACGGAGGGTTTTGCGCGTTTTGCCTGTCTTGTATGTGATACGAGTTGCAGCGATTGTTTTGGATGGTGCACGTGGTTTGCACGCTTTGAGGAATAACGTCTGATGTCCATACCTCGCCTGATTCTTTTGCCTGAGTCCAGGACGCAAGGTTACACGTTTTTGTTGGGGGCTCGTAACGAATAGTACAGCAGGCGTCATCCTTGTACGCAAGCGGTTCGTTTGGGTTACAGGTATTGCTTGCCCGAAGCAAATACCACTTCCATCGCGTTGCTTCTGACTCGCCAAAGAGTATTTCTTGTGAGGGAATTTCAACCATGTTCCCGTCAAGTGCTCTTCCTAACGTTTGAGGGTACCAACCCACGTGCGCGCATTCCAAATCGCTAGAAGAAACAGTAAGCAATCCATTCTCATCAGTACAGGTTTTTCCTGCAGGACATTCCCAGTCATCGCACGCGCATACAAATCGTTTGTCAGTAGGGATATTTTCTTCTTTTGGACAGTCAATCTCGCACGTATCTTTTGGCGTGAAGCATCCGGGCGTGTTTGAAAGCTGCGGGTTCATGCACACAAAAAAGCAGCCATTCATAACCCCGTCAATCTGGCACGTGTTTGGGTTACACCCGCTTGCTTCTGCCATAAATGTGCAATAAAGTGCACGAAGAGAATATTCATCAGATGATTCAAGATAACTGAGCGCAAGTTGTGTTTCAGTGTCAAACGTGGTATCGCCTGCAATAGTTGATTCGCACTCATTTTGCTGGCAGTTTTGTGCAAGAAGAATATCTCCGCTAATCGTGCGGTACGGTTCAAGGGCTTGTTCGACATAGGTATGGTACGCATTTGTGTTGACAAAGCTTTGCACGCTTCGGTAGAGGCGGGAAAAAGGCGTGGTGACCTCGCTTGAAACAATAACATCAAATTCATATGTGAGCAGGGGTTTATTTACTTGTGAAACAGGAACATCTCCATAATCAAAACTGATACCACCTTGCGCGCTTGCAACGCGCCAGTCTGCAACAAACGAGTCTGAGCCTGCAGTGAGCCCTTTTACAATAAGGTCATAGGCAAGGTCAAGTGCAATGTTTGCGGTTTGTTTAAGATACGCAATAACACCGGTTGGTTTTTGGTAGAAGTCTTGTGCAAGGTTAAGAAAATTTTCTTTAACAAAATCAAAAGGAGGATAATCAATGCAAGTAATATCCCTGCATGTCCCGTTTGGACAGTCTTTGACAAAGTTTTGTCCATAGTACTGCGAATCAGTATCATAGCGAAGCGAATAGTACGGCACGTCTTTTTCAGGCACAAAACGTGTCTCAACGGTTTTTTTGCCGCACGCGTACGTTAGCTCTCCAGCAGGACTCGTTGCAGTATCACTGTATCCTGTCTCTCCAGGAGCAAGCCGTGTTGCTTTTTCAAAAGAAAGACCAAAGCCACCGCGTGATGCAATGTAAAAGATTGAGCGGTCCATCACGTAGTTTCGTTCCTGTTGCAAAAGAAGTTTGACTGTTTCTGCTTGCGAGACCGCGTTGAGTACTGCTTCTTTATAGTTTGGAACCCCGCTTGTACTTGAAAGCCGAAAAGCAAACGTTCCCATGGCGTATCCAAGTATGATTGCAATAGCAAGGGTAGTGACTGCTGATGCAATGATTTGCCCGCGTCGCGACATCAAGACGTTTAAACTCCCCTGTTTTTATGTGCTACTCATAGTGAAGGTGTTCTGTTAATATAAGATTTCTTAAAGTCAAGATGCGCAGCATTGAAAACCAGTTCCGCAGCTTGGTTCAAGCACGCTCACACCCTCATCACAGGACGGCCTGCACATCCCGCCCGCGCTGTTGCACGCGCGTGCATCTCCGCCCCCAAGAAACAAACAGCATGAAAGAGATGCGTCATCGCAGTAGTTTGCATTCTTTCCTAGTTGATATTCAAAATTGCCGCACTGTGGTTTACATTCCCCGCTTTTTTGATTTTCGCAAAACGTGATTTTGTCTTGTCCAATTTGCACAAATATTACATCATACACACCGCTTCCGCCTATGGTTTTTGGATGGTAAATAGTTGAATTACACTGCATTATTACTTGTCGTATGCCCAAATCACGCAGGCAGGGCACAACTTCGCTTTCGGTTCCAGAACATATGCCAATATAGAGGTCTTCAGACTCAAATGCGCGAAGCGCATCTTGAGAGAATCCAAATTCGCGTTCAAGCGTATCAATATTATAGAATTGTATGAGTTGATTTGCAGACCTACTATCAGGAAGGTCGCTTCGCACTGAATAATCGGTTCCTACAATATTAAACAATAGATTTGAACACATCGCAGCAGTGCGCGCTTGTTCAAGCGAGAGAACACCTTGAAGGGTGAATTCACCAATAACAAATTCAGTTACAAGAATGCCGCCAAGAGCAAGAATGATATTAAACAATATTGCAAGGCTGCCAATGAGAAGCGCTCCTTTTTTGTCTATCATCCTCGTACGCGTTCCTCCACAACTATGTAGCCATTTGCTGATTTATGCAGTCTCATATAATCAATTGATAAACCACCAGAATATTCTGAAGCCGGCAGCACTGAGAACATGTAGTAATCGCCTTGGTGGATAAGCAGGGGTGCGTCAGTGAGTTGATATGAATCAGGCAGCGCGCTACAACCAAGCGCGTCTAGCGGGGTACAGTCAAGAACACTTACTTCATTTTCGCACGCTTGCCATGCAAAGAATTGTCGTGTTGCCCCGTCAAGAAGCTGAAGGATTGCGCGCTTGCACCCCGGACCAGTCAGGTCTGCAGTGCACCCCGCGATATCGCGCGCACGCGCCGTACCAAGATAGGTGTAGGCAAGCTGATCTTCAAATGTGAGCGTGTTTATGCTAATGGGATTTGCGTATTCAGCATAGACGTGGTCTTTAATGTCTTGCAGGAATTGGTTGTAACCGCCGCGTCCTGAAACATCATGACACCCATTGTACTTGATAAGACACATGCACGTGCGGTCAGCGCATGCTTCAATAAGTTTTGTGTCGCGAACCAAAGCTAACCCCTGCGCAATGCCTTGCGTGTTTCGAGAGTCAACAATAATAGTGCCGCTTTGCGCGCTTGCAGCAGGGTTGAGCACAGTTTTTCCGCGCGGTATGCAGCATGCTTGCAAACAGTCTTGACCTTCAGCACAGCAGGTGAGTGAAGGATACCATGTGTTTGGCGCGCATTCAGTTGAGCACAGACCGTCATCACAGCTCATGCATTGGCCGCCATTTTGCACGCATGAGAGCCCATAGTCAAAGGTTTCATACCCTTTATTTTTGCCATAGGCGGTTGTTGTGCTGTACACAGCATTGTCTGTGCTTGTTGCAAGATAGAATTGGGTAATGCTATGCTGTGGGGGGAGCGCAAAATCAAACAAATCGCCTGCAAGGTCTGCTGACTTGCACGCATCCAAAACCGTATCTTTAAAAGAATCAAAACCATCTTGTGCTGAACCACCGGTTCCCAGGCCAAACCCAAGAAGGGGACCAATCACAATAAGCAAAAGCACGAGCGAGATTGCACCAATAAACACGCCAAGAATGATTTCAAGCGAGACAAATCCGCGTTTCATGTTCGCACAAACACCTCAACGTTATCTATGCGCAGCACTTCAGCATCGCGTGAAATACTAATGCGGTCAAATTTTTGTGCAGTTAGGGGAAACGCGAGAATTGCGCGGTTGCTTTTTTCAGTAAGAAGGGTTTCATTTGTGCACGCGCCCCTATTTTTAAGAGATTCACAAGCAACAATGCTGTATTGGTCTTTGCACTCATAATTTTCAAGAAATGTTTTTGTAAAGGATTTAATCTGGTCAAGCGGGTTTGCACTGCTTGCAAGTGCTATAGCAGAATAATCATGAAGGTTGTTGAGAATAGCATTTCGCCTGCTTTGTTCTGACGTATACACATACTGAGACAAGGCGGGTTTGTATGCTAATACGCCTTGGCTGAATATGGTTTGATAGAGTCTGGTTCCTCCTTGCGTGCAGCACACGCCTGAATCACAGGCCCCTTCACGCGCAATTGATTCAACAAGTTGTATTTCTGTGCTGCCTCTGCATGCAATTGAATTAACATCGCACTCATCTTGTCTGTAACTCTCCTCAGTTCTGCATTGGTTTTTGCAGCTTCCTTCAATTGTGTTGCAATCCCGCGTAATACAGCTTCCCACATACACAAGACACAGGCAGGTTGAATCAGTGCAATCCTCTTCAAGTGCGCTAATGTTTGCAAACGCTTCCTGCGTGTTCTTGTTTGAGCTTGTAAAATTAGTTTGGGATTTATCAAAATCTGCAAATTGAAAAATGTGCCAGTTTTCACTCATTTCAAGACCAGGAATGCTTGTTGATGCGTCAGAACTGCAGGCGTGGGGGAGTTTAAGCGTAAATGTGGCAAAGTTTGCTTGTTCAGAAACCGTTGCTGCAGTGCCAACAGTCACGCTGATGATTGGCGCAAGAAAGGGAAGTGAAACAGCAACAATAATAATAGCAATCAAAATAGCAACAATCGTGTCTACTCCCCGTTTATTCATATTGAGAATTAGGCATACTGCGCTTATTAAATTTCTCAAATCAAAACAAGCCGCGGCGCAAAAACAAATGGCTGAGAATACGCGCTGCTTTGGGTTGGCACACCAATGCCCAAGCGGTCTTCAAGCTGTGATTCTGCTTCATTAAGTGAAGAATTGCCAATGCCAATCATGCGCTCAAGCATAGCACCAATCTGGTCGCGCTGCGTAATAAAAAGCAGGATAAGGGCTAAAAGCACAAAAATAACTAGCAGTATTGCTGCGATTTGTGAAAAGGTAAATCCTTTTTTAGTCATCATCAACCACTATACACAACAATGAGGCGAAGCAACAGCACAATTCCATTGCCCAATATCAGTTTCTCCAGCAGCACACGCTGCTTTGCACGCACCACCTTGACCCGTACATGAAGTGAGAAGTCCTGATACGTTGCCAACGCCTTGCTCAACGCCTTTTGAGATACTTGAGACCGAGCTTCCTGCTCCCTGAATTTGTGTGGCAAACAACACAATCACGGCAATAAGCCCAAGCACGACAAGAAGAATGACTGCAAGTTGTTGAAATGTAAAACCCTTTTGCATACCTCAATTAGAAGCACTTTGCTATTTTAAAGTTTATTTAGGAACGCAACATTTTGCAGCAGTGCTTGGACAATCACTCGTTCCCGTGTCTGTTTGAGAAGCACTGCATGACGCTTTGCACTCGCCTCCTGCAAGGTCGCATACAAGTCCTGCCACACTTTCACCTGCTGCTTGCGACCCTCCGGTTGCTTGTTCGCCAACATCAGTAATGCTTCCCCCTGCTTGTCTAAACTGAGTGGCAGCAAGCACAACTGACACAACAAGACCTAAAATAACCAGAAGCAATACTGCCATTTGCGTAAAGGTAAAGCCCTTTTGCATGACTAGTGTTAGAACAATCAAATATTATAAAGGTAATTAAAAAAAAGAAGAGGTTATGCGCACGTATTGTCTAGTTGGCACGTTCCTGATTCGCATTCTGCATCGTCAGCACAGGTTGCACCGGTTGGGAGAAGTGACGCACCAGTAGCTGCTTCTTTGCAACAGTATATTGCGCCACTATCCTGACAGCCAATGTCTAAACCCGAGTCAGCATTTGCTAAATCAGTGGTCGTGCTTCCGCCTACATTGAGGTATACATCGCACGCATCAGCGCATTGCACGCCGCCAATAGTTCTGCACGCGAGTCCTGCGCTTGCAGTAACTGCTGCTTGTGTTCCTGATGTTGCTTGACTGCCAAGTTCTGAAATGCTTCCCGCACTTGCGCCAAGCTGAGTGCTTGCAAGAATAACGCCAACAGTAAGACCAAGAATGACCAGAATAAGTGTTGCCATCTGGGCAAAAGTGAAACCCTTTCTTGACATGGTATTCATACTAGTGGCTCTTTGCATATTTATAGTTTATCTGTAAACATGGTTATTTTCTGCAGCAAACAAAGTTTTCCCCACTGCACGGCAGGTCAAGGGTGTTTTCAGGCGTGCACGATTCTCTGCATTCACCGCCAAAATTCCCGCATTGAATGCTTTGTTCTGCGGATTGGGCTCCTGTTTCAGCACCTTGTGTTGCTGCGCTTTGCAAGTCTGAAATGCTTCCCGCACTTGCAGCAAATTGAGTGCTTGCAAGAATAATAGCAACAGTAAGACCAAGAATAACAAGAATGAGCACGGCCATTTGTTCAAAGGTAAATCCTTTTTTCATTTTTTCTCTTTAACCACCAACCGTTCCGCCGCCAACCTGACCAAAACTACCCCCACTTAAACATTCTTCTTGTCCAATGCTTGTGCGCCTTCCTCCTGAGAGCGTGACTTGACACGCGGTTCCTCCAGTAACAATAGTGTCATAACAGTGGTCTTCATCATTAGGATTTCCGTCTTCTTTCAGACTAAACACCGTCGTGCAGTACGGCAACTCTCCGGCGTTTTGCGGGGTTGCAAGCAGGTTATCCATTGACAAACAATATTGTGTGCATTGGCTTCTTATTGCCGTGATTTCCACATTGCTTGTTGCACCAGCACTGCTTTGAGCAAGTGATGATGAAAGCCGCGAGATGCCTCCAGTAAAAAGAATAATAATTGTTGAGAGAACAAGCACTGCCAAAATGATTTTGACAATGAAATTAAGACTCAAACCCTGCCCCCTCGTGTTCATGTGTATACTTAAGCCTAAAGGAAGTTATAAATTGTTCGCTAACACACTCCCGCTTAAATCAGGCTGCCCGCGCCCTGCTGTATTGTTTCATTGACAATGTCAACAATGCGTCCTGCCTGACTTGCCTGGCTTTGTTGTGCAACAAACGCAAGAACAAGCAAAGTAAGCAAAACAAACAGTCCAAGCAGGATGAGCGCGATAGTGTTAATATCAACTGCTTTTTTGGTTAGTTTTGGCAACAAAACATATCCCTCCCATCTCGTGTTTGCGGACAGTACGTATCAAGATTTATTCCATCCTGGTCTTGTGGAACGCGAAATGGGTAGCTTACCGGGCACGTGATGGTGCTGCGCTGGTCGCCAGAGAGACCAAGACACCCCAAACATCCTTGCACGCACGCGTGCGTGCTTTCAACACCGACCCCAGTAACGTAATCAAAGGTATCCTCTGAACCAAGACCAACGCGTCTGTCACACGCGCGTCCAAGCGTGCCGCAATCTGCGGGACACGCATCAGGCGCGCACACACTTACCCCATCAAACTCGCATTGGTTGTCATAGCGCGTTTTTGCACAGCAATAGGCATTATCATCGCTTCGACAGCCCTTAACCGGGATGCGCATGGGGTACGTGCTTGGACACCCATCCCACAAGGCTGAGCGGGGGTTTGCATCAGTGTTTGGTCCTATGCAGGTCATGTACGAGTTGTCAGTTGTTCCGCATTCTGATTGCTGGCCAACAATTTCTCTGCCAAGGTCAGCAACCCTGCCAAGTTGTTTGTTAGCATCAGTAAAAAAAAGAAAGTAGAGCATAATCAACGCGGCAATAATCACAAAAGGCAGGAGAAAAGTAAATATCGGTCCTTCAATAAAAAAGCTTGCTTTTCTTTTCATAGTATGTTTGCTCCTGCATCAACAAGGTCTTGTATGAGGTCAGGAAGGTTTCTTCCAAGCGTAATAACAAGCAGTACAAACACGACAAATAAGAAAATAAGAAACACCCATACCAGTATTTGGTTTGTCACTCCCCGCTTCATGCACTAGTAGGGGGTAGTGTGCACATTTATAGTTTTATGTGCATGGTGAAAAATCCTGCGCCCCGCATTCTGCGTTATGGTATTGACAGTACCCAAATGCTGGTGAAATGTCTCCCGCTCGATTTTTTCCGCCTTCATAGGTGAGCCCAAGCGTCAGGTCCGAACACGCGCGCCCGCCTTCCCACAGTACGCGCGCATCTTCTGCGCTGCTGATTGGTCCAAATGAATCTTCAACAATACATGCAAGCAAACGGTCATTACGCGGCTTTCCGCCGGTAATCAGGTTGAATATTGACGGGTCTGCGACAACTGCTGCAGCAATGTTTGAACCAAACATAAGCCCATTACAATCGTCCCATGCTGCAGATGAGGCGCGCGCCTGAAAAATGTTGCCCATAAGGATTTCAGCTCCAACATCTTCATCCTGGTATTCGGTTGTCCAGTCCCAGTAACCCAGTTTAAATGAGCCGCTTGTAAGCGTAAGCGGATTGCATTGGTTATCACATGCGTTTGTTGAATCTTCCCAGGGCCAGCACATGGGGTTTGCATTATCATCATCGCCAAATGCTTCGGCAAAATCACCGGAAAGAAGGCTGCACGGGCTTGTGCGAAACTGGTCAGGGGTAAGCGTATCATTATACAAGTAAAACGGGAAAATATCTGCGCGCTCCTGCGCGTCTTGCATACGCGCTCCTGCGTACGCGTCAACAATAGCCCCTGAAGGAGATGAGCCAATGTTTGAAAGAAGTTGTCCAAATTCAGCTCCAGAAAGTTCAATAACCATATCAATTGCAATGCTTGAATCTGAAGGGATGCTTCCTAACGTGCGCGTGGTTCCTGCTGCAGTAACTTTGGTATTGCCACCTTTGTAGTCTGTGGTAAAAAGAACCGTAGGATAATCAGCAGCCTCACCAATTCCCAGGTTTGCGAGTTGCGCTAAAAGCGCGTCTAGACCGGCTACAGGATAGAGGCGTGCAATAAGGTTATTTGTTACTTCCTGACATCCACCTTCACCAACACTGCCACCAACCTGACAATTCACATAATTAGCAGGGCAGGGTGAGCCGTCATTGAAGCTTTTACTGCAGTACATGATTTGGGTGCGCATGTTTTGAGGCAGGCATAGCGCGGGGGTTACTTCTTTTGTTTGTGAACCAACTGAAAGCGTACAGTCAAGGTCTTGAATGTCTTGTCCGTTAAGCCATACAAGTTTTCCTTCTGACGCGCTTTGCGAGTCTTTAATACGCGTGGTGTAAAACGCGCTTGCGTACAAATAATCTGAAAGGGTCATTTGAGAAATGCTTTTAGTTAAAAATAACGCAGGACTGCGCGAGCTTCCCGCAGACCAGACAAGCGCAGAAGGCACGGATTCTAAAAATGTATCACCAGTGATGCGCGCACTCTGAGAAAAATCGTATTCTGTTGCAGCACACAGTGCAGGGTTTCCTGCAGCATACAGTGGTTTGAGCGCGCTTCCCGCATCATACATGCCCCAGCAAAGCGAGCCATACCGTCCGGCCCACTGCCCAAATTCAAGGGAGTTTGTGAATGTGCCATGAGAAAAGATAGGACAAATTGTTTCTATCGGGATAAGTGAAGCCACGCGTTGCGCGCCTCCAAGCGCGCGACCAAAAAGGTTAAACCAGCCTTGCGGGCTTAACAGGTCACCGCCCGTGACTTGGCTGCCAATGGTTCCGCGAATAGTTGCAAAATCATTGCAAATGTCTGCACGAAACTCATCAAGACCTGATACGCGATTGACAAGCAGTACAAATGCTGAAACGGTGAGAATTGCGAGAATAATAATTGATATAATGAATGTTCCGATTCGCTCTCTGTTCTCTTCTGCCATACGTGTTCTAGTCCTCTTTATTATTAGTCAAACCAAGCGTCAATTGCCTCTTGCAGGCGCGAGTTTGATGCCTTTTTGTTTTGTTCATCACGCACGCATAAGAGTGCGCCGTCAGTTGTGGCATCATCATAAATGTCTTGTGAAGGAATCACATACGTGCTAAATTCCTCAATCTGTATCACATCTGCAACGTTTAGACCTTCCCAGGTGGTGCCGCACAATTCCCATGCTTTTGATTCGGGATTGTCCTGAAATCCGCCATACCCATCGTGGTAGCCAACAAGAAAACTGCCGCGCGAAAGCGTTGTGTCTAAAATTTCATCAAGTGCAACACCATAATTACACGTGTAGTCTGCATTGTCAAAGAAGTTTGCAACATCAAAACCAGCACGAACTGCCGAACTAAAGAGGGGTCCAACAATAGGAATTGCATCGCTCCATGCAGTAATAGAATCGCCAGGACTCACCTGAAAGGGGTCATACCTAAATATGATTGTTTCTGCTTCTGCTGCTACTTGAGGAATCACAGGCAGGCACAGACGAGATGCAACAGGAAGCACTGAGCTCTCATCAAGTGAAAAACCCGGTGTTTGTGCGTCTTTAAGCAATAACTCTGCTGCCTTGTCGCGCCACGAATTCGCGCTGGTAAGCGCGTCTAGTTTGGCGCTATCCCCTGATGCAACACAGCCAAGAAGCGTGGTGCCACACACCCATAGTGATGTTCCACCCATTTGCTCAACATAAGTTGTTTCGCGCCCGGTCATGCGCGCGTGGCGCATATAATCAGTAATGTGGCGCAGTGAGAGCTCGGTTTCTTGGCCGCCATCTTGTGTAAAATCATAGCCGCGCGACGAGCACGTGAATGGTTTTGAGACACGCGCGCTTGTAAGAGGGTTTCCTGTTCCATACCCTAGTTTTGCAAAGCAGTTAAACGCATCAAGAGCAAGGCCGTCAAGCTCGTTGAGCGCGCCTTTGAGCGCATGGGCTTCACTCTGTGTGCCGCCCATAACATAATCATAATAGGTCACAAACAAATCCGCAGGAGAGTGAACCCCTGAAGGGTCTTGTTTTGCAACAGCAAGATTTCTGCCTTGTGCAGTATACACAATAAATGATGTGTCTGCGTTGTAGGAGAATTGTACGTTGCTTGCGTCGCTAAACGTGCGTGTTTGCGTAGTTCCTGCAAGCTCACCGTTCACTTCATTTTTTGAAAACGTCACAATTTCCCAGTCTTCACTTGTTGTGTCAGGAAGTATTTGAGTCTCGCACAGGAAGGGAAGCGCGTTCATTACGGTGCCCGTAAAAAAACTTGTTTCAAAACGTGAGCCAAGCAGCTGGGATGCATAGTTTCGAACATTAATGCTTGTTTTGCAAAAAATGTTTTGTGCAGGAGTAAACACGCTGAGAAGTCCGGGTATGACAACAATAAGAAGCAGTGTGAACACAATAAACAACACGATAAGAGATTGAACATTTTGTTTTGATGCCATAGTAGTTTATGAAAATATGTTAACAAGCCGGAGTGCATCATCTGCAAACGAGCCGAGCACACCAGTTTGCCACATAATAACAAAGCCAATAATAACCCCAATCACAATAAGCGTGATAAGAATGCCGGTTACAAGGTCAAATTCCGCGTGCGTGTTCATTTACAGCACCATCCTGCATTGTCAATCGCATTAGAGAGATAGATTTGCGTGTCTTGTCCGGTGATTGCAAGCGACACAGTTGATGTTGTGCATGCAACATTTTGATTTGCGCACGCGTCTTCATAGGTGCTTCCCGTAAGTGTGGTCCCGCAGCATGTCTCACAGGATTCGAACGTGTTTTGTTCCTTGCTTAAAACGCCGCAACCGCTACCAATGCCTGCAACGCAGGTCACGCCATAGTTTAGCTGGTTTTCGCATACAAACTCAGTGTCAACAGGCGTGCACGTGCTCAGGAAGTTGTGCGTTTTCTCGTAATACCCATGAACAGGGATGCGCACGTCTTCAACAATCGTAAAGCCAGCAAGTCCTGAACAAAAGTTGTTCACGTCAAGGGTGAGGGTGCCATCAAAGGGTATTGAACCCATGTTTTTGAATCGTACGCGCACGTGTCCTTGTTTGAGTTCGCTCTCATCAAGGGTTGCTTTATACGCGCACGCGCCGTTATTGCATGCGTAGTCGCGATACACACTTTGCCCGTTTTCATCGTAGAATCCATCAAGGTCATTGCAATTCTTTTGCGTGCTCTTAAGCACGTTTGACGCACAGTAATAATCAGTAAGCGTTTCTTCGTCTTGGCACTCGTCTTCAAAGGTTTGTTCAAGACACGCCCCATCAAAACAGCCGGGCGCGTACTCTGTTGTATCAAACGTGGTGAAGCTTGGCTGGGTTTCTCCTGTGCAGTAGCGCGCGCATTCAACTAGAGTTGAGTCATAGCTTGTTCCTATTGCACTATATTCGCGCACTTGGGTTTGGTAGTTGTTTACAAAAATTCCTTCGCACGCGTCTTCAAAGTCAGTGTAAGGGCAGAGTACAACGCTTCCAAAACTGCAATCAGCACCTTCACATGATGCTTGCCAGTAGTAATCGCGGACTTTGTCTTTGCTAAACACGTCAGCGGCATCAGCAAGAACCGTGTCTGTCAGACTTAAATCGTCAGATGCCGCGTTGTTGCAGCATATTGCTGTTTCTTCAGCAATGCCATCACAGTTATTGTCAGGAATGCCATCACAAATTTCTGGCGCGCCAGGGTATACTGTGCCATACGCGTCACTGCACATGTTTTCATTGTCTCCGTCGCATTCAACATCAAAACCATCCCCGTCCAGGTCAGTTCCTGCAAGTTCGCATGATACTGAGATGTCAGCATTGCACTCATTTGCACTGCACGAGCACGTGTCAAGATTGCACGCATTTGGTTGTGCTCTGCAATCATAATAGTCATAAGAATTGTCACCATACAACACCAAGCCGAGCGCGCCAAGGGTTCCTTTCACAAAATCGTTTGTATAACAACCACTGTTTTGCGAGCAGTCAGAAGGCGCGCATCCTGTTGTGTCGGTATCGCACACCGCTCCGCACGCGCCTGCGTTACACGTGTAGAGTGAAAGGCAGGTGTCTTTTGGCACGCATGCTGAAACCGGGTTTCCGTTTTCATCAGTAACTGATGATGCTTTGTTGCCGTTGCATGCAGCGCAAAATTCGCATGCACCATCTGATGTGCAGTCTGCTTGCGAGCGTTGCGCGCAATTTGAAGGAATAATACCAATTATGTCTGTTTGAGAATCAGCAAGAGGGGTTCCTGCATCACTATCAACAGAACATGCACCGCCTTGCTTATTTGAAATATAACACTCTGCAGTTACTTCGCCTGCAGTGCTTGATATGCAGCTAAATTGCGCATGAGCGCCATCCCAGCTTTGCCACGCACAATCAGAGCCTCCTTGTATGCGCGCACCAATGCAATTTGCATTGACAAGCGAGCTTTCACACTGTACCGTAAACGCGGTGTTTTGAACTGCCGTATTGGGGGCGGTTATACCTTCCAGTGTGAGGCAGGTCACATCTTGCGTGTCAGTTCTGCCGTCGCAATCGTTGTCAAGACCATCATCGCACACCTCAGTTGTGCCAGATACTGCGCCGGTGCACCCGCCAAATGCGCCTGCAGAACAGTATTTGGTTCCGCTCTGGCACACGCCGGTGTCCGTGCCGCATGATGCGGAGAACAGGTCAATAGTGCCATCACAGTTGTCATCAACATTGTTGCAGCGCTCTTGTGCGCCAGGATAGATACGCGCATCAGTTGGGTTGCAGTCAACAGCATCATTATAGCCGTCTCCATCAGCGTCAGAGAACGTGCAAAACCCATTGGAGCACAGCTTTTCTTGCGCACAGGCTCCCGTAATACAGTCCGCTCGTTGAATACCGCCCGTAATGTATTCTTCACAGTGCTGATCTGAAGAGCATTGTACTTGTTTAGCGCCAAAAAATCGTTCCAGCTGGTACGAGCAAGACGTGGCGCAATAGGATTCAATATCGCTGATTAGACGTGCGTGCGCGCTTTGCGCGCTCATAGCAATCAAGAACGCAATGACTATGAGGAGTATATACTTACTCACGCCAGCACGTCACCCCATTTTCAGCAGTTTGCCCGCACGTGAAACCTGCAAGCGAACATTCAAGACTGCCAGTTCGCCATCCTGCATCAACGCAGACTGGTTCTTCTGTTGGCGGGGCTTCATTTGCTTCTTTTGCCCGATAGGTAAGGTATTGTTTTATGAGTTTAGCAAGGTTTTGTTGCGTGAGTTCAAGAAGCATGCTTACGCTTCTTACACCGTGCAGGGAATCGCCCGTGAGCGTAATAGTGTTATATGTTGCAAATGAGTGTTCAGCTGTTTCAACAAGCATGCACAACGACCCGTCACAAGTGGTGCGCGCTACCTTAAGATTTGAAAAATAAGGTGAACCAAACGCAGCAAATACTGCACCAAGAGCTGCTTCATGGTTTGTTTTATCAAGCAGGATGTTGTAGCCAATCACTTCAAAATCATCATAATACACAGTTAAAAGAAACGCGTCTGCTTGGAATGAAAAACCAAAATAAGGCGTTGTCACGAGGCTTGGCTTTGCCTGTTCAAGACCAAAATGCGAAGCAATGCTTTGTGCTTGCGCTTCAAATGCATTAAAATCGTATGTGTATTGTTTTTCATAAAACGAGAGTTCCACTGCAGGAATGTATTGTACTTCCTGTTCAAGGCGTAATTCGCGTTCTTGTCCCTGCTCGTCAAAATAGGTGATGGTCTTATTTTCTTCGTTAACAAACACGCTCCCGTTTGTTGCATAGATGTTTTGTTCTTGTTCAAAAGAGGTGATAAGCTCATTTGTGGTGTAATTAAAGGATACGAGCATAGTTGATTCAAAAAGCGCTTTGTGGTCTCTATACAAATCCACAACCGCCATGTTAAGCGCGTCACGCTGCGGAGGTGTTGCTATAAGTGTGATACTCTTATTTGCAGACAGGTCTTTTCCTGGAACAAGAAAAGAAAGTTCTTGTTCAAAAAATATAGCGTCATTGCTCACTGGAGGAAGTGCTTGTCTGCCAAAAAAGAAGATGCCAAAAATGCCTATAACAATTAGGACGCCAGCAGTAAAAAAAAAGGTGTGGGGTCTCATGCGTCACCTCGCCTTGGCGTGTCAACGCTTAATCTGCCAAGCTCAGAGTATACCGGGATAACAAAGAGGTTTTGCGTGCTCTCAAGTCTTTCAAAAGATTTGTACACATTTGCTTCTTGACCCGTGACACTGATGCTCGCGCGCGCAGTTACCCTATCTGATGAGTAGGTGCATCCGTCTTCAGGGTCGCATGAAATAGCCGTGTAGCCAATACCGTCCACATCTTGAAGCGAACACAAAACCGTGCGCGTTTGTCCTGCAGGAACGCTCACACTTCCATCACACAAGAGAATTTCTTGCGGTGTTGGGTCAGTGACGTGTTCAATGACTTGCGCGTAAAGCGTATAATCTACAGGTTTTTCAAGGTCACCATTGTTTTGAATATCAAAAGAGTATGTTGCGTAGTACTGTGTCGGGTGGTTTGTAACCATAAGTGAGCCTCTTCTCATGCTCACATTGATGAATTCAAATGCATAGAAGGTTTCTTTGCTGAGCATGTTGTCAAGCGCGTTTTCATCAGCACTGTCTGTTTCAAGGTCGTTGCCATTAAGCGTGCCATCACCATCAATATCCTCATCAAGGATGTTTGCAATCCCATCAGCATCATCATCTTGTTGGGCTTGCGCAAGTGTGATAAACTGGTCAGGCCGCGAGTCACCATCAAGGTCAGGGTCATGAATGTCAAGAATGCCGTCCCCGTCCGTGTCTTTGGTTGAAAGGTCAGTGCGGATAAATTGGATTGATGCGCTTATGTTTCCGTTTTGTGTTAGAATTGAATACGGGTAGTCAATGCCATTTGATTGCCTGACAAGACGGCATGACACGTCTTGGTTGCTGTTTTCTTCAACGTACGCGAGTGTTTCTCTGCAAAACACGCATGCACCGGTTTGCGCGTCAGGGTTTTGGCACGCATTATTTATTGCAGAAACAGCGTAGGCAATGTCATTGACAAGAAAGCGATTTTGAATACTTGCGGTGATTGTGGGATTGTTCACATCCTCATTAAAATTGATTCCTGTTACGCGAACATTATACGGTTTTTTTGCACAAAACAGGTCTTGGTCTTGAGAGAGAAGGGGATAGACCTGCACAATTTCATCAACGTCGCTTGAAACATCTGCTTTATAGGTGGTAATGTGCAAGTGAAAATCGCCTACACATTCAGAATAGAGAGGTAATTCACATGCGTAGTTTGCAAAGCTTCCTGCAGGGACTGTTTTTTGTTCAGTGCAACCAGGATAGGCAAAGCTTTTGTCTTGCTTGAAATTGCTTACAAACGCGCTGAGAATGGGCGCAAGATTTTCCCGTTCATTATAATTACATATTTCAACGCGCAGGACGCCGCGTCCTTCATCACTCAATGAGGTTGGTTCACGCGTGACTTCAATAAAGGGTGTAGAGCAATTCACAATTCTTGAAAACCCCGCGGCTTCCTGAAAGTTTATGCCAACAGCAATTGCTTCGCCAGTAGGGCTTCTTGAAGATTGTGAAAAAATGAATCCTGAAAGAAGAAGCACTACTGGTGCAAGAAGGAGAAGAAAACCAATAAGTGCAAGAATCAGTTTAAGCTGTCCTTTTGAATTCATGTTATGTCCCCCCAATAGTAAGCGCAAAGCGCGTAAGACCGCCAAACAAGATGGTCACGCCAAGTGTTACAAATGTGTATACAATGGTGCCCATCATAAGTGTTTTGCCAACTTTTTGTTTTTGCTTAATAGGGTCTCCGGCAAATTCAACTTGCGAGGCAAGATACATCATAAGAATAACCACCTCAATAAAGTAGATGCCCACAATAAGCTGGAATGTGGTGAGAGGTATGGCATCTTTTACGTTAAACAAGCCAATAGACCAGACCGAAGACAATCCAAAACCGCCTTCTGAAGCTGCGGCCTGGCTTTCAAGTTGTTCCATTTGCAGGTTCATGCTGGTAAGAATCATCATAATCATGCTGGTAAGACCAACAACAATTCCTGAAATCATAGGCGCAACAATGCTTGACTCAAATGAAAGGCTTGAGAGGGTTTCTGAGAGCACATCTTTGATTTTTTCAGTAATAGTATGCACGTTTGAAAGGTATCGCGAAACATTTGAAAGCGACGACGCAGCGATTTCAAGACTTTTTTCAGCACCCTGAATCATAATTTTCATAGCCGCAGAAACAAGGTGCGACGGGTAGTAAACGAGCGCGCCAAGTTTTGAATCAAAAATTGCCTGTTCAGCACCCATGCCCAGTCTTTGCATGTTATCAACCATTTTATAGAAGAAACTGGCAGACTCCGAGCCTTTCATGCTTTCTGCAACTTTAAGTGCGGCAAGTTCAACGGGGAATCCTTCACTAATACGGTTTGCAAGCTGAAATGCCGTGTTTGCAAACTGGGATTCAAGGTTTTCAATTTCTTCACGCAATTTAAGACGCTGAAATGAAGTAAGATAGGTGTAAAAAAATATCGAAAGCGCGGTTCCCACAATAGGTAAAAGCGTGATGTACACATCCCACTCTGAAGGTATTCCACCAAAGGGATTGATAAAAAGATAGACAAGATAGGGTATAACCGCTGTTGCAAAAACAATAAGAGAGATAGGAAGAGCCGGCAGGCTGACGCGTTTTTTTCCAAGGGTGATAAAAAACCAGCCGGGTTTTGGTACAAGAGGATGGTGAGAAATGTCAGGATATGAAAACGCAATGGGCCTGTTTGCAAGGGTTCGCTGTATCATAAAAAACACGCCAAGCGGGAGCAGGAAATTGTAGAGAATAATAAGCGCGCGTGAGCTAATGAGTTCTGAGAGAAACGCACCAATAATAGGCAGCGTGATAAGTCCAAAAATAGGCAAGCTGATACCAAGCATATAAATTCCTTCAATCGGGTTTTTGAGCGCGTTAGAATAGTGCACCATGGTCTCAAGCGTGCCCTGCAGGATTCGGTCAAGCGCTTTTTCTAAAAGTCCAAGGCGTTTCTCATCTGATACTTGATACATGCTAGAGGTTACGAGAAACACAGAATCAACAAATTCAGGATTGGTTTCTTTCCATTGATTAACATACACGTCAAGGGCTTCTTTGACGGTCATATATTTTTTTGACTCAACATCCCACAAGATTTTTTTAAAATCGTTTGCAAGCGGTCCTTCCAAGTTTTCAGCAACAAAACGAAGCGCTCCTTCAAGGTTTGCAGTGTGGCGCATAAAAATAACCATGTAGAGAATTGCCATGACCAGTTCTGTTGAACTTTTGAGCTTGCGCGCTTTGACCTTGTTTGTTGGGTAATTACGAAAATATGAGTACAAACCAAAGGTGAGAGCAAGGCCCAACAGGAATACCATAATTGAAAAGGTGAGCACAAAAACAACTGCTGAAATAGCGAGTCCAAGAACAATTGCAACAACAGAAGTAGTCATGACTTGTTGTGGCGTGATGCGAAGTCCAAGCGTGTCAATGCTTTCTTGCAGGCTTTGCTCGTCTTTTTTTGACACGCTCATAGAAAAGAGCTTTCCAACCCTGCGGTAAATGATTTCAACACGCGTAAGACCCTCAGTTTCCGCTCGTTGAAATTCTTTATAGTAGTAAGATGAGGCGCGTTGTGCTTTTGTTTCATCTTGGGTTGCGCGCTTTAGATTAAGTTCTTTTTTGAGTTCCTGTTCATCAAGTTCCATGTTTTTTGAGTTTTGCCTTAAGCCAGATTTCGTATTCCAAGAGCACGCGTTTTGGCGTGGCATATCCCTGCTTTTGAGCGATGCGTTCGCTTACGCGATGAAATGCTTCATTTGAGGGAATGACAAAATCAGCTTCAAGAAGGTCAGGTCTCTTGAGTTTTTTTGCGTAATCAGTAATGAGTTTCATAATGTTTGCGCGCAATTCAATGTTCTCATACACGCGGTCCCAGTTCCCTGCCCATTCCTTGACGCGTCCTGCAATTGATTTGAGCACGTCACTTTCTCCTTCCACAAGCGCAGATGTGGGGATGAGCTGGTCTTTTCGCGCGTCATATTCCATGAGCGTGACAAATCCTCGTTCAGCAACAGGGTCTTGCTCCCACTCCTTTCGCACTTCAGTAATGCTTGTGATGCGACGATATTCGTGCAAACCGTCAGGGCTTCGCAGCTTGTTTGCAAGAACAATAATATCAGTTGCTTTGAAACTGGTTCGCGGCACGCCAAGATCGTTTACCACGCGGTCAAAAATACCGTACGGCGAGTCGCCGTGAATAGTTCCTGCAACCACATTTGCAAGCGCGCCAACACGCATTGCTTCATAGAGCGCGAGCGCTTCAGTAGAGCGCACTTCACCTACAATCAGTGCTGAATCCCCAAGGCGAAGCGTGGTGCGAATACCATCTGCTGCTGAAAGCTCATTTTGCTCGCCAAGAATCGCGCTTCGCACTTTGATTGGAACAATATCATAACCAAATTCCTGAAGAGCAGTCACCGGTAGTTCAAGGGTGTCTTCTACGGTGATGATACGATATTTTCGCATGATTTGCACAAGCAGTGAGCCAAGAAAAGAAGATTTTCCTGAACCGCGGGTTCCTGCAACAAGCATGGTGCGCGCGCCGTCAACAAGAAACCATAAGAGCCCTGATGCAAGGGGTGTGAGCATTTTGTAGCTTGTAAAAAGCGGAAGTGTCCATGGCTTTGGCCGGTGCTGTCTAAATGCGTAGGCGTAGCCCTTTGGTGAGAGAGGCGACTGGATGACGGCAACACGCGCGCGGGCGTGGGGAAGCGAGAGTTCTGTGTCAAGAACAGGGTGAGATTCATCAAGGGGTCTTCCGCTAAGCATTCTAAAACGTGATGTCCAGGAACGCACGTCATTGATGTTTGGCAGAATGTTTGTATTCATTTCACCATACTTGTTATGCGTGACAATAATGGGTACGCGCCCAACAGGAGGGTTGACATAAATGTTTTCAATATCGCGGTCAAGAAGCAGGACTTCAACAAGTCCAAAACCAACGGTGAGACGCACAAGGATTTCTGCAAGTTTTTCAATGCGTTCATATTTAATTTTTGCGCCGCGCGATTCAGCTATTTGTTCGAGCAGGTCTTTTGCAACGTTGAAAAAGACTTCGCGCATTCGTTTTGGGTCAACAAATTCTTCTTTTCGCGGTTTGTGTTTTGAGAGGATTTCACGCGCCTTGGTGAGAAGCGAGTACTCCTCATCATTGAGTTTGAACTCAAGAGGACGCACGTGATACATCGGCTTGACTTGGTTTGGTGTTTCGTAAATAGTAACATCAACATCTTCGTGCGGTTTGTAAATGTCTAGTTCCCGCGCGCCAGCAGGAGGCTGGCTCATAAGGCGCGTGTACATAAAGTTTGGTTTGATGTGCGGTTCAAACAAAACGCGATACACACTTCGGTCTCCAACCTTGTATCCTGCAAGATATTTGTCACTTTTTTTGATGAGTTGCGTTTTTTCAAGCTTGTCAATAATAGTTTTGAGACGTGCCATGTATTCATGGACTGCTTTTTTCTTGTACGGGTCTTTTACATCGTCTACTTCAACTTTTTTGAGACGGTGCGTTCGAAGCGCAGTAAGATATGCACCAACCGGATCGCGTTTTAAAAGTTCTAAAATGATGTGGCGAAGAGTAATAAGCGCGCTAGAAAGCACATCCTCTTGGGCTGCGTTTTCAGCAAGAGGGAGTTTGAGGATTTCATCTTCTTTGATGAGTTTTATGTACACATTTCTAAGCTCGTTTAAAAGCAGGGCTTGATCGTAGGGATACACATAGTTTCGTTCTTCTGAAAGAATAATGTTTGTTACTTCACCAACTTCAATAAGCGTGTCCATAACCGTGCCCAGGCACAGTTCATTATCTTCAAGAGAGGGGTAGGAATGAGTTTGTGTGTAATCAAGCACGAGATTTTTATCAGCACCTTCTCGTTCGATTTTGAACGGTACACCATTTTGTTTCTGATTCTCGACCATTACCGTAGTTCACCCTCCCACCACGTAGTGATGTTTTGCGAGTTTTTTCGCGCATTAACACTATTTTTTTAAGTATATAACTATAATAAGAGTATAGTTAATTTAAGGTTTCGTGTGATACTACTATGGACATGCCTCAAATGCCAAAACAGGAAATGCAAAAAGAGTCTAAATCTCAAGCAGCAAAGCAGGGAGTGCCGGGAATTGATTTTGAATTAATTTCAAAAACAGTAAGTGAACTTAACCGTCGTGTACGCGCGGTTGAAGAACAGCTTACGGCAAGCAGACAGCGGCTTGATATTATGGATGATTCAGTTCATGACACAATTAAGACTGTTTCTCGCGATGTTGAAGAAACAAAGGCGCAGGTAAGCGAAATTAATAGCGCGCTTAGCGAGTTTCGCACAACACTCCAGCAATTAATCAAACAGCTTGGCGTGTTTGCACGAAAAAGCGATGTGAGCGCACTCGAGAAGTACGTTGACCTGCTTGACCCTTCACAATATCTTTCTAAAAAAGAGATTGTGAACCTGATTCGTGAACATCTTAACATGCCTCCTGTTGAAGAAGAAGAAGAGCAGGAAGAGTAACGTGTTGGAAACCTTAATAAGACGCAAACGAGGGAAATGATAGTATGGCTAGTTTCATTCAAAAGCTGTTTGGAAAAAAAGATGCGCCTGCACAAAAAGGCGGGGTGTCACTTTCTCAGATTGAACAGATGATTTCTCAGGGAATGTCAAAAACGCAAATTGTTGATTATTACCGCAAACAGGGAGCACCTCTTGCAACTATTGAGCGCGCAATTTCTCAGGCAGTTGCAAAACAAAATGTTATTTCAGGCTCACCAGTTTCAGCGCCACCACAGCAAATGGGCGGGGGCGGGGCGCAATCACCAACCACATTTGAAGGAGTAGAACAATCAGCACCAGACATGTCCCTTCCTCAAATGCCCTCAATGGACAACGAGATGAACATACCTAACATGGGAGAAGCTCAAGAGCAGGGTTTGCCACAACCTCCTGAAGGATTAGACATGCCCCCAATGCCTGGACCTCAAAACGTTCCGCAAGCGCCTCAAATGCCCGAACCAGAAGAAAGCGCGCAGGAGAACGAGCTTGCGCGTGATGTTGATACTATTGGCGATGTTGAGGAATTAATTGAAGCAATAGTTGAAGAACGATTGACTGATGTTACTGAAAAGCTTGATGAGATTGAGCGCATAAAAGAACAGGTTGATACAAACGTGTCCGGCATTGATGAACGCTTCAGTTCGTATGATGAACGCTTAGCGCATCTTGAAGAAGAGCAAAAGAGTGCAAATGATAATTACCGCAAAACCATTGAAGAAGTTCGTCTTGAAATGGGTGCAATGGAAAAAGCAATGAAAAAGTTAGTGCCCACCCTTGCTTCAAACATTCGTGAACTCCAGGAATTGCAGGAAACAAAAAAGAAAGCAGCATCAAAATCATCTAAAAAGAAATAACCGTTCTTATGATTTTTTTATCCAATCAAACACCCAAGGTTATGTTGAGTTTGCTATTACAAACGCGGCTATTGCAAAGATAAAGAAAAGCACAACAAGGCCAAGCACTTGGGGTAATGAAAGAAAGAAAACAGCGCGCTCACTTGCACTGAGTTCTTCAACTTTTTCTGAAAGCGTTTTGTTTTCCTCTTCTGCAAGTTTTTCAATGTTTGCAGAAGAAACATTAGGAAACGCGCTTGCCATGACCACAAAGAGCAGGAGAATTGCTATTGCAAGAATAAGTGTGTACCTTCCTTCCTCAAAGTTTCCAACAATTTTGAGTATTTCCTCATATTTCATGCCGCCCATCAAGAGTACAAAAGCAAACATGAAAAGCACAATGCCAAAACCGGTGAAGTAAGGTACGAGCGTAGCAATAAAGGTGCGCGCAGTTGGTGAGATAACAACGCCAACAGCAATGGCAAGTGCAACAATAGCTTGCAGTTCTTTGCCCTGAATCACGCCTGAACGCAGTAGTACCCCATACACTACGGCATACACGAGTATGAAAGGTATAACTATTTCATAGAATCCGGATTGTTGAATAAGTGACAGTGCGTCAGTGAATGCAACCATTGTTTAGACCCCCCTTTTGAGCAGCCATTTAAGGATTTTTTCCGCGTCAAGGCTTGGTACCATGCTTTGGCCTTCGCCTTTGAATGCCCATGCTATAAGTAGTATGAAGCCTCCAATTAATAAGAGTAATGCTATATCATAGTCTGAAATGAGAAAACCGCCAAGACTCAGACCGCGTTCGTTTGGTTCAATAAGGGTAAGCGCACCGCCAGTCGTTGCTGCCCAGAAAATAAGCAAGATCGCGCCTGCAACAGCAAGCCGCATGAGGTTTGAGCTCAAAAAACCAGAAGCTACATTTTCTGGAAAGATAAAGTAAAGCGTGAACATAAGCGCTACCATGCCTATAAGGAAGATGGAAAGCGGGGGAAATGCGCGCTCAATTGTGAGCACAACCGTTGGCGAGAGCGTTGCTGTGTACGCAATAACAAATGAAATAATAAGGCGCATAGCACCATGTTTTTGCTGTCCAAAAAGCCGTCCAGTCATGAGAAGTGCGTTATAAATGATAACAAAGACAAGAAGAAATGCAAGCACGAAAACAACGCCGTTCACTCCTTCTGGTGCGAAAATGTCTGCAATGCCTGAGAGTTGTGAGAACACATTTATTAAAAGCGAGTCTGTTGCCATTTAGCTGCTACCCCCACTCTCACCTTGCGATGTGCTTTTCCATATCCATGCAATTGCACCAACAATGAGCACAAGAAATATCATAACTGACAGGTTTTCTGCGCTAAAAAGACCTGCACCAGTTCCGACGCCTGCAACAATTGAAGAGAAGCTCCACCATCCTGCTGCAAGACCAAAAGAGAAAACAAACGCAAAAGCAGTGACGCCAAGCATGATTTGTTTGTACCATTCTTTTTCAAGCAGTTTTTCAAAGTCGCCAAACGCAAGCGCGGCAAGCATGACAAAACTGACAAAGATAACGCTCAATAAGCCTATATACGGAATAAACGCAGTCATAACATCAAGCAGGTTTGCAGCGCCAACAAAAAGCAGTGCAATAACAAAGGCAACAACGCTGTTGAGTTCTTTTTTTGGCACGTTTTTTCCTTTTTCTTGTTTCATGCCAAAGACGTTTGTGCGGTCAAGCACGCCATACACAATGGCGTAAACAAGAAAGGTGGGTAAAACTATTTGGAAGAAGCCCATGCGGCGCAAGAGTTCAAGCGCGGATACGAAACTCACTTCTACCATTACTACCTATCTTATGCGGGTGTGTATTAAAAAAGGTTTAGGAATTAATGTTTTTAGTCATTGTTTTGGGTAATGGATGGTTTGTCCGCCTGCTTTTTGTGATTCGCAGAATTGGTCAAGAAAATTGTCTTTAATAAATCCCGCAAAGTAGAGCGCGCTATGAAGCACAAACACGTGATACTCGCTATCATTCAGGTTGCGATAAATGTTTTGTTTAACATGAATAATATGGCCCGCGCCTCCAAGTAGGTCTTTGAGTTTTTGCGCGTCTTCTTTGGACCAGTGGGGTAGTGTTTCAAGGTCAAAGTGGTCGGTGAGTCTGCCAATGATTTGGCGCGTAAATTGAGCGGGGTCTTGCGCATTTGACACACCGAGGGGTCGGAGTTGTTGTTGGTAGAGTTTAAATGATTGGTTGAGCACAAGCAAAAATTGACGTTTAAAACGCGCGTCATCACTGCGCGGGTAGTATGCCCTAATTTTTTGAATAAGCGCGCGAAACGCAGGTTTTGTGTTTTTGAGCTCGGCTCTTGTGAGAAATTCAAAAGATTGTTCAGGCACGCGTGGTGTTATTTTTTTTTTGATTCAACCAAGACATTGGGATTTTCTCCAATCGCGCTTAATCCTTGCGAAAAGCGCGTCATTTCAGCGTCCCATTCGTTGAGAAGGTCAATAACTGATTTAGTGTCTTTATTCATTGCGCTTGCAAGTGCGCGCAGGTTCCTGTTTGACAAGAGTTTTTCATAGATTGTTTTGAACTTGCCAACAAGCTCGCCAACACCAACAATAAGGTTTTGAGCTAAGGGCCGAAATTCCTCAAGATTAATAGTCTCAGGTTGTTTATTAAAGATGTTTGCAACATATTCCTTGAATGGCGCGTACGTGTCAGCGTAAAGCGACCATTGCAAGTAATCTTCTGGCCGCGATGAAGAAGGAATGTCTTTGCTCAAATCAAAAAGGTATTGGAGCAAATCTTTTGCACTATCCCCTGCAAGTTTGCCAACATCTTTTGGATAGAGCTGGGCAAGCACGAACAATTGATTGTAAAATTCCTGAACTGCAATAAACCATTCATTCTTTTCTCCGCCAAGAAGTAGCGATTCTTTTGGCACAATTTTTTTAAACGTATCAAAGGGTATGGCTCGAGGTTTACTTAAGAGTTTCTTAAAGTTATCAGTAAGTTTTGTGTAGGGTTTGTGGATGTGTTCATCAAATGTTTCTTTTTTCTCGTTCTTGAAGAGTTCAAGCGCATCCTCATACACGCCGCGATAATAGCGCATGTTTTTTATGATGTTAGTAACAAGCGTGTCAAAGATGGTGTCATCAAATTTGAGAATAGCCTCGTGCAACGCATTAACATAGTGTATAAGTGACTCGTACAGGGCGATAATGCTTGTGTTAGCTGCGCCAAACCCGTTAACTAAACGTTTGAGCGCTTCATTAACAAGGTTCGAGTCAAGCTCGGGAGGAACCTCTGCGCCTTGCGCATGCAGTGACGCGAGTATGCGAAGAATGCCTCGCTCGCTAATCGCATTTTTCATCTGGGATACCAGCACGTCAAATGATTGTTTCTGGTTTTGCACGTTTTGAGAAAAAAGCTCTCTCTTCTCCTGAACTTCTTTCATCGCTTGTGTTTGAAACGTTTCCATAAAGGTTTGCACGTCTTTGAGTTCGCCAACAAAGGCAGCTTGTGTTTCGTATGCACGAATAAGATTTTTGACAACAGGATTCCGGTATACTGGATTTTTGAGCCATTGAGCCTGGCGCGCGCGCAAGTCAGCAAAACGTTGTTGTGAATTAGGAATGAACCGCTGGATTGAAGCAAGCCGTTTTCCTTTTGCATTTTTTCCAACCGTTGCATAAAGCCTGTCAAGCTGGTCTATTTGTGAAGCAATGACATTAACCCGTTCTTCTGCAGTAGCATTAGCAGGAACAGAAACAATCACGTTAAACGCTTTGAACACGTACTCAGCAGCATCACGCACATCTTTGATTGCTGCTTGCGAGAAGTCAACGGTTTTTACCATGACCGTGAAATGATTAATCATAAGGCTTGTTTTTTTAACTAATTCTTCAACATGTTCTTTTGCAACACCTTCTTTTGCAACGGCTTCCACAGCGGTTTTAAATTCTCCAAACACACGAGCATATGTTTCTCTCACGCGCTTGAGTTGTGCTTCCATTTCAGCTTTGCTGCGCGAAACATCCTCAACCGTGACATCCTTGCTCTTTTTTCGTATACCCCGTACCATTACGCATTTCCTCCTTGGTTTTGATTGTCAGCTTCATTATTTTCAAGTAATGAACGCACGGCCTGGCTAAGCGCCTCAATTTGCTGGCTTTGCGTATTGATTGCTGCAACAAGGTCTCCTTGCTCAATCTGTTCTTCAATCTGGTCCTGGTTTTCTTGCGCGTCATCCTGCGCTTTTTTTCCCCCAGTAAAATATTTAGTAAATGCAGCGCCAGCGCCAGCGCCAAGAAGACCCACGCCCGCTAGTCCTACATTTGATGAAATTGCCTGCCAAACTTGATAGAGACCATAAAAGACCGCGCCAAGATTGAGAAATGACCCAAACGAGCCAAGTGTATTGACACTATTGAGTAAGTCTTGATCAATGTTAAGATAGCCTTGTGTGATGACTTGCGAAATGATTTCAAAATTCATAATACCTGCAAGCGCAAGAAAGAAAAGGCCGGTTCCAGCAAGGGCAAGACCACCAAGGATTTTATTGAACTTGTTTGGTTCTTCACCGCCCCCGCCTTGAAAGATTTGCCACACAAAAAAGAGCACAACACCAAACAGTATGAACTGCCCAAGAATGGCGCCAAAGTAGAAGAACAAGAGTAAATATGTGGGTGGCGCAAGTAGACTTGTTGCAACAGCAACAACAATGCCAAAAATCTTCGCGCCGTTTTGCAATCCTGCAGCAGCACCTCTGCGACCAGTCATTTCACCAATTGAATACGTGACACCAACAATAATAGCAAAGGCAAAGAGTCGTGAGAGAAGCAGAATTGCCTCAGGCGTTCTAAATCCTTCAATAAGCACGCCAAGCGTGACGCCCACAGTTTGGAGTGCTCCAGAAATGTCTTGGCCAAAAGCACCAGTAACTGAAAGCAAAACTAATGACACGAGTGCTGGAAGTACTGTAAAACGCTTTAGGTTCATTACTGGTTATATCAACAACTCAAACTTTTAAAGGTTTGTATAACCAATTATGCCTGTTGTAGGTTCTTGATAAATTCGTCTAATTCAGCGGGTTGTTGTGTGAATGCGTGTTCTGTTTGTTCAAGAAACTGGTCAAGGAATAACACCACCTGCTCAAACTCTTCTTTTGTGCGGATGGCACCAACAAGCGTTATTCGTTTGAGCGTTTTTATATGGTCATATATTCGGGCATACAGTTCCATGTAATACGCAACGAATCGGTCAATCACATTACCTGCACCAAATTGGCCTAGTGACGTGAACTTGTCGCCAAATGATAATGTGTTGAGGTTTGAGATTTTTTTAAGGAGTTGTGTGATATCTTCAAAAGCGAGTGTTTGTTTTGCGTTAAGTGTGTTCCATTGTTGCGTGAACTGAGAAAGGTCTTTTTCAAAGAAGTATTCTTTTCGCTCAATCACGCGGTTGTACCAGTTAATGAGTTCGCGCTCTTCTTTCTCGATTTGTTGAACACCAATATTTTTTGTCGGAGAATTAAGCATTTCAAGATGGGGTCTAATGCGAAGGATGAGTTCGCGTTCAAGAATGTCTTGAGACACAATGCGGCCGCGCCGTTCAGATGGTTTTCGCCCCACTCGTTTTTGCGATTCAATATTCATGCCAAGCGTGTCAAGCATGACACGAGTAAGTTTTTCAAATTCTTCTTGCGCACTGTGCCGGTGTTTTTGCGCGTTTGCATCATTGCCGCGCTCAAGAGCTTTTGCAAGTGCTTTAAGGTTTTCTTCAAAAGCAAGGAGTGCTTTTTTGATAAAACTGTAATTGTCAGCAACACGTTTTGCATCTTGTGCAATCTCTTTATAACCATGTACGTGTTCTTCAATAAGTTCTTGATACCGGGTCACATAATCAGGAAACGCATCAAGTTCTCTAAAAATATCAAGTAATTCACGCACGTACGTGATTTTTGTTTGTTCAAGCTTTGCAATATCATCAAAGCGGGGAGCAGAGCCTAATGCTTTTGCGCGATTGAGCACGTCGCGCGAGTACTCTGATGAAATAAGCAAAAATTGTTTGTGCAAGTGTTTGAGATGGTCATCATGGGGGAATGTGGTTTTTCCCATGCCAAGGTAGAGTACGTGTCCATAGAATTTTTTATCAAGTGATACCCAACAGTTAAGAAAGTCGCGAAGCGTGTTCACGCTTGCAACAAACCATTCTGCAGAGTGCATGCTTTTTTCCAGTTCAGTGCGTGCCATTTTTTTTATTGCCACCATATCTCCTGTACATCATCACGATTTTGTACATCCCCCCACCAGCGTTCACGACCAAGACCAAATAAGTAGCCGGGTATTGGCGGGCGTTGCGCGTTTTCTCTATTTCCAGGGTTTATTCGAGTGTCCATGTTTTGATACCTATTCTGGTGGTCATAACGGTAGTCAGAGGTATCTTGAGCCATAAAACCTAATTGCTCACGAATATTTTGTTCTGATTCAGCATCGCCTTCAAAAGAGAAGAGACGAAAACCCGTGCTGCGCTGTTCTTGATTTGGTAATGCAACGTTTCGCCATTGAATAATAGTAATTGGTCCAATTCCAGGAAAGTTAAAACGCATATCAATATTAAATTGGGGAATGTTGTTTTCATCAAATCCCAAAAACGTGCGATTAGTAAATAGGATGTCAGCAAAGCGTGCGCGGTTAAGAATTACATTTGCCTGCGGGTCAAGTATGTTAAGCGCGTTTTGCAGGTACACGTCAAGCTGGGCATCTTCAACAACAGGCGGCGCAGAAGGCATTTGGATGGGGGAAGTTTCTTCTTGCGGGCGTGCAACGGGTTGAGCAAGATTGCCTCTCTGGTTTTGTTGTGGTTCTTGTGGTCGCGCAGGTCGCGGGTTTGCGGGGTTTTGAGCACCAGAAGCCCCCATAAGTGCTACAAATCCGCCAAGTATCATGAATAAACCCCACAAAATAACCACCACATTAGGAAGCGCCAACCAACCCGCAAGACTCGTAATAAACCACGCACCA